>JAGCNQ010000111.1 GCA_017645845.1 Bacteroidaceae bacterium | reverse complement strand
GGATGTCCCACATGCAGACCTGCGCCGCTGGGGTAAGGGAACATGTTCAGGACGTAGAACTTCTTGCGACCCTCGTCCTCTGTTACCTTATAAGTCTGCCGCTCAGTCCAGAGCCGGTGCCATTTCTTCTCTATCTCCAGGAAATTGTATTCTCTTGCCATTTAGCCTCTTTAACTTTTTCACCTTTTCACTTTTTCACCTTTTTCAGAAGCGGTAGCCAAGGGTAATGCTGAAGTTGAAGTTGTGAACCTTGGACAGGCTTTTACCAGCATTTGCTGGGTCGTCTTTGTATTTGTCGCGATAGCTGTTGCGATACATGTCTGCCAAACCCCAGTCGCATCCGAACATCAGGTTGTAATGTCCCTCATATTCAGCACCGACACGGACACCGATACCTGCATCCCAACGCTGGAATGTTTCCTTCGGGTATCCGTAATTCTTGAATGACTGATAGGTGAACTGGTCCTCAATTATATTGACTTCGGCACCGTCTTCGTCAATACTCATCTTGTGGCGACCGCCTATGCCAATGGCGAAATATGGACCTACCTCACCATAGAAACCGAGCTCTTCTGTCGCGTTGTAGCGGAAACCGGCACGAATGGGGATTTCCACGTAATGCAAATTATACTTAACGGTAGCATCCTCGTCGTCGCCATTCACAATTATTTCGCGGGAAAGCTTGCCGCCCTTCATGGTCCAGTCGAATCCGGCGGTCACGTAAGCACCGTGGGCATTGGGGAGCATGTAGTCGCCCCGGATGCCCATCATGGCACCGGCTTTTCCGTTATAGGGATGATTCTGGAGTTTGGAAATGTTCATACCAAAGAGTCCCATCCAAGTGAGTCCTTCCTCGGGTTCGTACTCTAAAGCCATAGCATTGCTGGAACTTACTACCAAAGCAATAATAAAATAGAAAATCTTTTTCATAACAGTTGATTTTATAAATGATTAATAAATTTCGTGTGCAAAGATACAAAGAAGCGAGCGAAATACCAAATTTATTTGAGTATTTCCGAGCAAAAAAGTGGCTCAGCCGCAGGTCAGAGTACAAAATAAAATTCAAAAAGCGTGCCTTTTTCTGAAAAAAAACAGAAACAACGGAGAATTTTCCGCACTACGTGAGTCCGCAATGAGATATTTTTCGTAAGTTTGCAGTATGAACCAAAACAATCATGTAATATCATCCATTTCAATGATGAGTCATCATCAATATAAATGATGTATCATCACTATGGTGAATCATGAGTCATCATTTAAAGTAATCATGTATCATTAATAAATTAAATCATCACTATCAATAAACTCAATCATAAGCATCATGATTACACTTATAAAGAAAAAAGGCTATAACCTAAAAACAAAAGAAGTGATTTATTTCCCGCAATGGACACGCCAGACTACCGTCAACGAGACACAACTGGCCAAGCGAATGTCGCGCGGCAGCACCTTCTCTGTGGGTGAGGTAAACGGTGTGCTGGCCGACTTTCCACAGTGCATCTTCGACGAACTACTGAACGGTAACGAAGTCTCGCTGGAAGGACTGGGCACGTTCAAGCTGAAAGTGAGTGGTAAGAGTCAGCGGGATAAAAAAGATGTCACGAGTCAGGGCTGTAAGGCTTCCGTGGTCTTTGAACCAACAGCAGAGCTGACTTCGCGACTGAATGACGAGATGGAGTTCCGTTTCGTGGAACTTCCCACCCGGGGAAAGAAAAAAGATACCGGGGAGAAGACTGACTCCCCCCGGAAAAGTGATTAAGAGATCTTAGAAAGCCCTAGATAATCCTAGGAAATCCTAGAACAGCCTCTGGGCGAACATGGAGAGGTAGATGCGCCAGTTGCGCCAGATGTGGCCGCCCTCGTTCTCGTAGTACTCGTAGGGGTACTGCATCTTGTCAAGATACTGGCGCAGTTCGACGTTCTGCTGGAAGAGGAAGTCGTCCTTGCCGATGGCAATCCAATAGAGATGGGGCTTGGCTGCGAAGAGTTTCTTCATCTGCTCGGCTGCCTCGGGATGGTCAGCAAATTGTTCCTCGAGGCTCTTCCTTGTGTTCCATTCCAAACGGACTGCTGCCGAGAAAAGGCCCATGTAACCGAAGGTTCCGGCATTCTGCATGCTGATTCTGAAAGTATGACCTCCACCCATCGACAGGCCGCAGAGAGCTGTGTTGTCCGCTCCCTTCTTTATTTTATAATGCGACTTCACGTAGTTCATGATGTCGGGGAAGCTCTCTTCGTAGGACGTCTTGGGCTGGCCCTTCTGCTTGAGTCCGGACTCCAGTGGCCCGGCATCGTCCGAGGCATTTCCGTTAGGCATCACCACAATCATGGGCTTCGCCTTGCCCAGGGCGATGAGGTTGTCCATAATCTGTGCCGTACGGCCCAGTGTGAGCCAAGCCTCCTCATCGCCTCCTGCGCCGTGCAGCAGGTAGAGCACGGGATATGCCTTGCCCTGGTCATAGCCTGGGGGCGTGTAGATGCTCATGCGGCGCTTCATGCCGAGCGCGGGGCTGTCGTACCAGACGTGTGCCACGTCGCCGTGCTCCACGTTGTGGTTCTGGTAGAGATAGCCGCGGTCGCCCTCCTCCTTGCTGACGATGAAGATGCTCATGAAGGAGCGCACGTCGCGGCTCCGCTCGATGTTGCCTGCGTCCTGCACCTCTGCACCGTCCACATAGAAGCGGTAATTGTAGAGCTCGGGGGCGAGGACTCCGGTGGTGTAACTCCATACGCCGTCCTGCTGTGTCAGGTCAGCGTGTCCGTTCTCGATGCAGTCGCCTATGACGGAGACTTTCTGTGCATCGGGAGCCTTGACGCGCAGGGTGACAGTGCCATCGTCGTTGAACTGTGGTGAACGTGTGTCACGTCTCTCAAAGATGGCCTGCTGTGCCTGTGCGGCAAAAGCCATGAGCAGCAATGCAGCCAGAAAATACAATCTTTTCATCTTACATTTTACCTTTTTTTATAGTTTATCATTTATTATTTGTTTGCTTTTCTAACTCTAAACCTCAAATCTGTAGGCAAAAATAAGTATTTTTTTGGAATTCGCTTTCATATTTGAAAAAAAAAGTGTTACTTTGTGGCAATTATTACTCATTACATATTATATATGAACTCCATGAGACGATTCGTCCTACCATTCGTGGCACTATTCTTTATATTACAGAGCGCTGTGGGAAGTGAGCTGACGGGATTCCGCGTTTGTCGCATGACGGAACCGGCCGGCATCACACGTACTGCACAGTTCTCCTGGCAAACACTCAGCAAGAATCCCAACGTGGTGCAGACAGCTTATCGCTTGCGTGTGGCAACCTCGAAGGAAGACCTCAAAGCCGGGCGCAATCTGCTATGGGACAGCGAACGGACCAACTCCGACGAGAGCGTGGCTGTACCTTATCAAGGACGACGCCTCCCCTACGAAAGCCGCATCTTCTGGCAGGTCGAAGTGTGGCTCAACACAGAAGAGCACTTGGTAAGTCCCGTGCAAACTTTCCTGACAGGACTCAAGCAGTTCCAGCAGGACGCACAGTGGATAGGCGTGGATGATGCGGACAAAATTGTGATAGGCGACGGGGACAGCCGCGACCTTCCTGCCCGCTATATGCGCCGCGCTTTCTATATACCCAACAAAGTGCGCCGAGCCACGCTCTACATCAGCGGTATGGGCTACGGCACGACATACATCAACGGCAAGCCCGTCAGCAAGGATGTCTTCGGAACACTCCAAACCGATTACACCAAGACAGTCTATTACAACACTTACGATGTCACGTCCCTTCTGCGCCATGGCAATAATGCCATCGGCACAGTACTGGGCAACGGCTACGTCCTGGGCTTCAACAAGGGCTGCACTTCCTATGGCTTGCCGCGCCTGAAGGCTCAGCTTGTCATCGAGACAAACCGCGACACGATGACTGTGGTTACTGACATAAACTGGAAAGCTACTACTGATGGCCCCATTCAGCGCAACCACCTCTACAACGGCGAACGCTACGAGGCAGCACGCGAGATGAAGGGCTGGACAACAGCATTCTTCGACGATAGCAAATGGCAGCAGGCAGAGCGCTTGGCAGCCCCGACGGGTGTCGTTCAGGCTCAGCCCTGCCCCGGCATGCGTGTCCAGAAGGAACTGACGGCGCAAAGTATCCACCGCACTGCCGACGGACATTATATTATAGATATGGGGCAGAACATGGTGGGACAGCTCCGTGTCCGCCTTACCGGCAAGAAGGATGTGCCTGTCGTCATCCGCCATGCCGAGATACTTGAACCGAATAATCCCGACCAGCTCTACACGGCAAACTTGCGCTCGGCAAAATGTACCGACACATACATCCCCGCTGCTGACGGTACATTCACCTATCAGCCAGAACTCACTTATCAAGGCTTCCGCTATGTAGAGATAACCGGCATCGAAAAAGAGCCCAAACTCTCGGACATCAAGGGCTGCGTGCTTTATGACCTCATGGAAGACCAAGGCTCTTTCTTGTGCGATAATAACCTGCTTAATCAGTTACACAAGAATGCCTATTGGGGCATCATCGGCAACTATCATGGCATGCCTACCGACTGTCCGCAGCGCGACGAGCGCATGGGTTGGACCGGCGACCGCGTGATGGGATGCTATGGCGAGAACTTGTTGGTGGACAATGGTGCCCTTTATTATAAATGGCTACAAGATCTCTGGGACACTCAGGATGATGACGGCCTCATCGCCGATGTGGCACCAGGCTTCTGGGTGGTCCGTGAGAAGGATGTTGCATGGGAAGCTCTCTCCGTCTATGCCACCTACATGCTCTACCGTCGCTATAATGACGTCAATGCCGCGCTCAAGTACTATCCGTTCCTGCAGAACTATATGAACTACCTGGACCGCAACTTGAAAGACGGCATCGTGGCTACCAACTGCTGGGGCGACTGGTGCATGCCGCCCGAACGTCCGGAACTCATCCACAGCGAAGACCCTTCCCGCAAGACAGATGGTAGCCTCATCTCCACAGCCATGTACTACAGCATGCTCACCATGATGGGCGACATGGCCATGCAACTCGGCATAGAAGCCGACATGATGGCATACGACAGGCAGCAGCGCAATCTCAAGGAAGCCTACAACCGCCATTTCTATCATTCCGAGACGGGCAGCTACTCGAACAACACCGTCACCGCCAACCTTCTCTCGCTGGAGTTCGGTCTTGTGCCAGAAGGTGACGAGGAGCGCGTCCTACAGAACATTGTCGATGTCACGAGGGATACGTATAAAGATCATGTGAGCTGTGGCGTGTTGGGTATGCAGCACCTCATGACCGCCTTGACGCATCGCGGCCATTTGGACCAGGCCATGCGCATCGTCCTGCAGAAGGACTACCCAAGCTTCGGCTATATGATTGAGCACGGAGCCACTACCATCTGGGAACTTTGGAACGGCGACACGGCCGACCCAGCTATGAACAGTGGCAACCATGTCATGCTGCTTGGCGACCTCCTCGTCTGGATGTACGGAGATTTGGCAGGTATTCGCCAGTCACCCCGTAGCCGTGCCTACAAAGAACTGGATATGAGCATCAGTATGCCTGAAGAACTGAACCATGTCTGTGCTACAAAAAAAACGCCCTATGGCACCGTGAGCAGCGAATGGTGGCGCACGGAGGAAGGCATCACATGGGTGGTCAATATTCCTGCCAACACATCGGCTCGCATACATGTTCCTAGTGGCTACACTGTGCAGGGCATGCACAGCCTGCGCTGGGCAAGTGCAGAAGTGGAAGGCAATGATATATGCCTCCTTGTCGGCTCGGGTACCTATACCATCAACGCCCACAAGGCTTTCACAGAAACCCAACCAACGATATTCCGTCGTATGACAGATACCATAAAAAACATCCCCGAATTCCTTAAGAACTTTTAATCTCTAATCTTTATCCCCTAATCCATGATACAGAATGACCTGCAACGCCTCCGCTGGATGATTCTCGACGAGGCACTCCGCGACCCTGTGATGGAATACTTCATGGGCGAGCGCACCAAAACCAATGAGACTGGCAATACACGAAGCCTGATTCACTATGTCAACACACGCCTCAAGGCGGTCAATCGTGACTTCAGCTGCAGCAAACGCATGCTCCAGAACGATTTGGCTTACTTCGTAGAGAAGGGCGCACATTTGGAACCGCGTTTTCGTCGCGGGCACAAGCGTATTCTGCGCTATATCAATCTACAATGGAAGAACCCATTGCTTAAGGCGGCATCGTTCCTCAGGTATGACGGCGAACCTATTCCCTCTTGCCCATTACCCCCTACCCCATGCACTTGCTCCTTGCCCGAAGGTCCAATGACGGCAATTACTTTGCGCATCAGCAAGGACGAAGAGGCTATTCGCCAGAAATTGGGAAGCCCCGAGATACTGGGACGCAACACGGACGCCAAGACTGGAGTCGTCACCATTCAAGTAGAGTTGCCTATGAGCGAGATGCTACAGAACCTTATCCTTGGTATGGGCACGAGTGTCGAAGTGCTTGCTCCGGAAAGCCTTCGTGAAGACCTTCGTCAGACCATCAACACGCTGCAGAAACTCTACAAGAAGGAAACATCCGCATCAAAGAAACCCGTCCAAGGCGATTTCTTCGACGGATTGTTTTAAGGAGTGCATAGTTCATAGTTCATAAATAACCCATTAAGCCTATTAATATGAAATCTATCAGCAAGCTGCTCATGGCAGCATCCCTGTTGCTCGGTTTGGGCAGCAGTATAAAGGCTGCGGATATTCCCCGCAGCGAGTACCCACGTCCGCAGTTTGAGCGGGAACGCTGGGTGAACCTCAACGGCACTTGGACGTATAGCTTCGACTTCGGACAGACAGGAGCCGAGAGAGACTTCCGCAACAGCAAAGGCTTTGACGGTAAGATAACCGTCCCCTTCTGTCCTGAGAGCAGTCTCTCGGGCGTGAAATATACGGACTTCATCCCTTGCATCTGGTACCAGCGTAGCATTGCCATACCTGAGACTTGGTCCGGAAAGAAAATCCTGCTCAACTTTGGAGCTGTCGATTACGAGGCTACCATCTATATCGATGGCAAGCGTGTGGGCAAGCATTACGGCACGGGCTCTTCCTTCTCGCTCGACATCACCAAGTTCGTGAAGGCAGGCGAGAACCACAATCTTGTCATAATGGTGAAGGATGCATTGCGTGGTGGCAAGCAGCCTGGCGGCAAGCAGAGCACCGGCTATTACAGCGCAGGTTGCAACTACACCCGTGTCACAGGTATCTGGCAGACGGTGTGGATGGAAGCCGTCTGTCCGGAAGCTTTGAAGCAAGTCTTTGCTACGCCTGACATCGACCAGCAACAGCTTGTCGTCCGTCCAGAGTTCTATGAGGAAGGCAACGGCAATATGCTTACCGTTCAGGTGTTCGACGGCAAGAAACTCGTATCGAGCAAACAAGCTCCAGCTACCAACAACACAGTCATCGTGCTTCCTATCAAGAATCCCAAGCTGTGGTCGCCCGAAGAACCAAATCTCTATGACGTAATCTACACGGTTTCTGATGCCAAGGGCAATGTGTTGGATAAAGTGAAGTCCTACGCCGGTATGCGCAAGATACACTTGGCTGGCGGCTACTTCTACCTTAATAATAGGCCCTACTTCCAGCGCTTGGTGCTTGACCAGGGCTTCTATCCCGACGGAATCTGGACGGCACCAAGCGACGAGGCCCTGAAGCACGACATCGAGATGAGCAAGGCCGTAGGCTTCAACGGAGCACGTTTGCACCAAAAGGTCTTTGAAGAAAGATACTTCTATTGGGCCGACAAGCTGGGCTACATCTGTTGGGGTGAGCAGGCAAGCTGGGGCTTGGATGTCAACAACGAAGAGGCTGTTCGCAACTTCCTGACTGAATGGGCAGACGAAGTGGTGCGCGACCGCAATCATCCTTGCATCGTAACCTGGACACCTCTCAATGAGACTTGGGGCGCTCGCGACGGTGTATATGTTCGTTTTGTGAATGACCTTTACAATCTCACTAAGGCTATCGACCCCACACGTCCCATCAACGATGCCAGTGGAGATGCTCATGTCAAGACAGACATTTGGAGCGTGCATGACTATTCTCGCGAATACGAGCGTCTCACCGCCAATCACGACATCAAGTCTGGTGTAGAACCTTATCGCAACATGGGCGGAAAAGAGTTCTTGGCCAACTACAATGGTCAGCCCTACATGCTGGACGAGTTCGGCGGACTGGGATGGATTCCCAAGGAAGAACGTGCCAACTCCTGGGGCTACGGCGCACAGATAGAGACGGAGGACGAGTTCTTCCAAATTCTCGAGAAGGAAGTTGATGCCATCATTGCCAGCAAGCACATCACAGCCTTTTGCTATACGCAAATCACAGATGTTGAACAGGAGAAGAACGGCGTTTATTACTATGACCGCCGTCCTAAGTTCGATGCCGCCAAGTGGAAGGCCATCTTTGAGAAGATACCCTCCATCATCGAGAATCCCCAAGACCTGAGCGGCTGGAAGTAGGAATAGAGATAAAATTCAAAATTTATAAATTCAAAATTCAAAACTTTTAAACCCTATAAGAATTATTATGAAAAAAACTCTTTTCTTTGCTGCTACAATGGCAGCTATGCTCTTGGCTTCTTGCTGCGGCCAGAACAAATGTAAGTGTACTTGCGACTGCGAAGCTTGCCAGAACTGCGTTGAGAAACAAGACCCCAATGCTCCTACTGACAGTGCGACCATCGTTGACAACGAGCAGTACGACCTGGCTCAGTTGAAGGTTGATGCCGATGGTTATTATGTTCTCTTTGACGGCACTAGCCTCGACGGATGGCGCGGCTATGGTCAGGACGCTGTTCCCACGAGCTGGGAGAATGCAGATGGTTGCATCCACCTCGTTGGCAGTGGCACAGGTGAAGCTCAAGTAGAAGGTGGCGGCGATTTGCTGTTCGCTCACAAGTTCAAGAACTTCACTTTCGAGTGTGAGTACAAGATTAGCAAGGGCGGCAACTCTGGTATCTTCTATCTGGCTCAGGAAGCCAAAGGCAAGGACGGAAACTATTTGCCCATCTGGCAATCCTGCTCCGAGTATCAGGTGCTCGACAATGCCAATCACGAGGATGCCAATCAGGGTATCGACGGTAACCGCCAAGCTGCTTCTCTCTACGACATGATTCCTGCCCGTCCGCAGAATGCTAAGCCCTTCGGCGAATGGAACACCGTGAAGATTCGCGTCTTCAAGGGTTCTGTTTGGCACTATCAGAACGGTGAGGAAGTCCTTGAGTACCACCTCTGGACTCCGAAGTGGAAGGAAATGCTCGACGGCAGCAAGTTCAAGAAGGGCGGCGAGTTCCCGGCTGCTTATGACTTGATGATTGTTGAAGGCCAGAAAGATGGCGGCTACATCGCCTTCCAAGACCACGGTGACGATGTCTGGTACCGCAACGTCCGCATCAAACTAGACGAGTAGTTTGATACAGACATAAATCTAAGTAGGAGGTAAATGCTGTTTAAAGTGTTTACCTCCTATTTAATCAATAAGCAATCTTTTTGCCGCCAATGATATTGATGCCGTGCTGAGGCTTACTCAAACGTTGACCGGCAAGGTTATAGATAGTCTCGTTAAGGTTAAGGTCAACGTTAAGGTCCTCAATGCCTGTCGCATCATCGTCGGAGTTAAGGAAGATGCATGCCGCTTTAACATTGCTACCACTTAGGTCGAGGTAACCCTTGCCTTTTGGAATAGTTACGCCGACGGCAACAGGATAAAAGCCTGTCTTGCCATTCTTTTTTGCCAAACAATATATGGTGTTAGCCTCCGTTACGGTGAAAGAGCTGGTCGCTGCTTTCATGAGGTTGTCATCGAAGGACGCTATGCTCTGTGTAACAGGAATATTGTATGTGGCAGCACCATTGTCGGAACGGACAACGACTGCTTGGTCGGCAGGTACAATGGTAACTTCCTCTAAACGGGCAGACGTATTGTTTTCATTTATTTCTACTATCTTGTAAGCTTTGACGGCGGTTGTGCCGAAGTTGAGGTTATGCCCTGGTGCAACGAAACTTTGCCAGTCGGTACCTGTGAGCTTGAGGGGTGCATAGGTACCTTCTATACGGAGCACGCCGCAGTCGAAGTAAGCACCGCCATCGCCCTGTTCCTGCCGGATGGCAAGAACGTTGCGACCAACCTTAAGGATAGAGGAAGGAATGGAGAATACGTTAAAGGAGCCAACCCAGCCGTTTTCACTTTGGAACTGGGAGCCATTGAGATAAGCTACAAACCCATCGTCATGGCGAACATAGAGCTTGTAGGTGTCGATGGTCGGGTCGTGGTCAACATAGAACTCGCGACGGATGAAAAGGGTGTTGCTTGTCTCGTTCCATAGCGAGTAGTAAGATGCGCCTGCTCCTGAGTTGGCTGTCGGGAAGCGCCTCGTTTCCCATTCAGAGTCGTCGAAGTCCGTATTGTACCATCCCGTAGGCCCCGACAAGGAGGTGCCATCCAAGCGGAGGACTTTAGCATCCCACATCATGTCACATCCCTTGGGAGCGACGAAGAGGTTGCCGTTGCCGTCGTAGATAGGGTCGCCTTGCTTCGACATTGTATAGCGGAAGTTGTGGTTGATAAGCTCCTTCGTGAGGCTGAGGCCATAGTAGCCCGAGTTGTTGCCGTCGCAGCAGTAGTCCATGAAGACAAAGCCTACGGGACCATTGTAGTTGCCCGAAGCGAGCAACTGCTGCAGGTATGGGTTACAGTTCTTTGCGTTGTTCTGAACAAGGGAATTGGTGTATGTTTGGTCGCTTGGATAGCCGTCCAGACTATTGATGACCCATGTGTAGTCGTACTTGCCTGCAAGCTGCTTGCTTTTGTTCAGCATGGCTTCGATAACGGCCTTCTTTGCGCTGACATCGGTATAGCTGTAGTAGCCTTGCGACCACAAAGAACACTTGTGTGTCTCTGGGCCATAATAGTGTGCGCCGAGCATGTTGTTGATGTCGGACTGGTTGTCGCGCCAGTCTGTGACCATGCCTCCTCGTATGGGGCCGTTGTAGGCGTTGCGGCTTAGGAAGAGAATCTTGCCTCTTGCCTCGCCGACGGTGAGGTTGGGGCGGAAGTCAACGAGGTATTCGCTGAAACTTGCCAGCGCCGTCTGCATCTTGGAAGCGAAATCGTCGTTGCCGCTGTCGCCTTCTTCCTCGTGGCGAATGAACACGATGCAGAACTCTGTCGGATGAGCAATGACATAGTCACGCAGTTCTCCCATTACGCCGTTGAAGGTGTAACTGGTCTGTAGTATGCCGTGATAGATATTCAGCTGGTTGTTGGGGCGAATATCGAAAAGGCGGACACCCAAGGGCAGCATTTGCTGTATGGACTTGCTTTGGTCTTTTCCAGCAACGGCTGCACCGATGGCGCCCCATCCCGAGAAGGAGCTTGAGCAGGCGTCGTGTGCGCCGGGGATTGAAAGTTGGCAGATGAAGGCATTGTCATCGAGGTTTGCCATCCAGTTCTGGTAGTCGCTCACTTGTGCCTTAACGGTGAGGCTCATAACGAGAGCTAAAAGG
Source organism: Bacteroidaceae bacterium (assembly GCA_017645845.1). GTDB lineage: Bacteria > Bacteroidota > Bacteroidia > Bacteroidales > Bacteroidaceae > Physcousia. The sequence continues at coordinate 5,195 of JAGCNQ010000111.1, read as the reverse complement.
ATAAATATTATCTTTTTCATAAACTAATATTTGAATTATTCGCTGCAAAAGTACAAAAATCTTTGTTACCTACAAAGAAAAAATCCATTATTCTATAGTGTTGTCAAGCCTCGTATCGTATAAGGAACACAAAATGTCCCCCTCTCCTCGAAGCGACTGGGGTCTAATGGCCTGAAAGGCCGACAAGCACTTAGCCCAGGGCAGCGCCCTGGGTTAGTTGTTTGATAATGGTTGCGCCCCGAAGGGGCAAATGCTTCTGCTCATGCAGAGCGTTTTTAACCTGCGATTGACACCCAGGGCGGTGCCCTGGGCTGATAGATTCCTGGCCTTTCAGGCCGTCGGCTCCTCCTATCTCAAGGGAGTTAGAGGGAGTCTTTCTCCCCTCCTCCTCGGGGGAGGGGTTGGGGGGGAAGGGGCTGGTTCTTTACTTCTTCCGCACAGGGCGGATGGAAAAGCCATAGTCGCGTTCTTCTTTAGTCAAGAAGATATATTCCGAGTTGATAAACAGGTAGTACGGGCTGTAGTACCATGGAGCTGCGCCGCGCGAACGCGACCAGTAGTAGCCGCCGCTACCATCATTAGTGAGACTCGTGTCGGAGCGGAAGCCTGCAGCAGGCAGGAAAATGGAGTTCCCATTGCTGCCTGTACACAGCCTGCCATACACACCGCCCTGCGTTGTCCAGACTATTGTTGTGTTGTCGTAAAGCTCATTTGTCTGCTCGAAGTTCGGTGTTTGCCATTCCTCGCCCCAGTTGACGGTTGCAGCATCGTCCTCAGGCAATAGCTCCTTCAAATCGTCCGTGAAGCCATTGTAACCACATGTGCTACTAAAGCAGTACCTCGTCAGCGTTTGTTTTGTACCCATACACCACTTGTAGGTCTCTCAGTTGTAAGTGTCCTTCGGCTGTGTCTCGCCCCAGGCGAAGTAGTCGCCATACTCCTCGGGGTTGCTGGCTCCCACGAAGTTTTGTTCAAAATTCAAAATTATTAAATTCAAAATGAGAGGGAATCGTGAGTATGAGAAAAAAGGGGAGAAGTCGGGATTTCTTACCTAGGTATCTTACCTAAACTTACCTAGGTAAGAATTTCAGGATTATATACTGTTGAATCTTAAACAATTACTATTATGGCAACCCGGGCAGGATGAGTAGGAGGGCCCTCCGGCTCCTCCCTTGAGGAGGAGAGAAACAAACGAGGGTGTGCCTATTGACACACCCTCGTCTTGTTATTCCCCTCTCCTCGAAGCGATTCGGGTCGGGGGTGAGGCTTTACTGCGCAGCCATGATGTTCAGGACGGTTACGAAGTCAGCGATATCAACCTTACCATCGTGATTGAGATCAGCCGCATCATTGTTTCCACCTGCCGCCATGACGTTCAGAACAGTTACTGCATCGGCAATGTCCACCTTACCGTCATGGTTCAGGTCACCCTGTTTGCCGAAGCCACACAGAGCAGCATAGTCACCACGCTGTACCTGCCACTCGAGCAACGGCCAACCAAGGCCGATGGTGCCATTCTCGTTCCAGCCTTGCCATTTGTATACGATATCGCAGATTTCCTCTTGGTTCTGGATGCCGTAGTAGAGGAAGTTCTGGGTGCTGCATCCACCATCGTTACTGAGAGCGGAAGTAGCCTGGCTGTTATTAGCCTTACCTGCGGAATAGCTATTGATGATGGTCAGGTCGGGACTGCCAACACCGATAAAGTCACCGATAGTACCACTACCCCTGACATTTGCATTGGCATAGACATTGGAGATGGTAGCCTCGCCAGTCATACCAGCAAGGGCACCTGCAGCACCAGTAGACACAAGTTTACCATTGACGTAGCACATATCCACAAGGGCTGCACCTTCTTCTGTGCCGAGCATTCCTGCCAGGATACCTACATTCTGGGCATTAGCACCCTCAACAGTTGCGTTGTAGAAGCCGAGGTTCGTAACGCTACCCACGAGAGCACCAAAGAAGCCTGTCTCAAACTCATTGTCCTTATTGACAGTAACAGTCAGGTTCTTAATGATGTGGCCCGTACCATCCAAAGAGACAGCTTTGTTGTAACCCTCGTCATAACTATTAGCATAGAAGGTGCTGTTCAGCGGCCACCAGCCCTCGTCTTGCATATCAATGTCGTCAGTAAATTTAGCATAAACGGTCTTGCCGTCGATGAGTCGGTCGCGCAAGGATTGCAGGTCGTACTTATTGGCAATCTGATAGGGATTAGCCTCGCTGCCGTTACCCTTCGTTTCGAGCAGGGTAGCCTTCATGGAAGACTTGTCCATATCGAACTCGATGAGGTACTTGCCGGCAGGCGAGATGCGCCAAGTACGGTCGAGACCACGAACAAGGTCGGTGCATTCCTGACCGCTGGTGATTTCAAGATACTGTGTCTCGCTGCCGTAACGAGCTTCAGTCCAGCTGGAGCGTGTCGTGGTGCTGTAGTTTACCATATCCTCTATGCTACGGCAAGCCATGATGCCGAACGAGCAGTAGGGATTTGAGTTGTCGTTGACGAGGTCAACAACACCAGCATACTTACCGCCACCCAGATGCTGCAGGGGCACCTGCTCGTCGTTCTTCCAACGCATCAGAGAACCCTGGCGATTGTTGAGCGTACCTGACACGAAGACTGCGTTGTCCCAGTTGTATTCATCCTGGAGATCGAAATCGACAGTCATGTTGTTCAGGTCGAGCACTATATTATAAGTACCATTAAGCGCCTGGAAGTCGCTACCACCCTCCTGCACGTCGAAGTGCTCGCGACCGGGTGTGATGAAGCTACGAGTACCGTCGGTACTCTTGTAGATGGTATTGATGCGACGGAAGTAGAGACCCGCACGCTGGTTAGCATTAGCGCGACGGCTACGGTCCTGCAGAGTAACAGTACCCACAAACTTACCTTCGCTACTCATATGGAGAGGATAGAGCGAACACATCTGGCTGTAGCTCCATTCGCCGTTCTCACTGTTCTCGTCGTAGAGATCGCCCTGAACATAGACTACACCACCTATGGCCTGGTTTGTCATCAGCTCTGCAATCTTTTGTTCGGCCTCTTCGTCGGTCAGAGAGCCATCAACAACAATATTAACCAATTCGTCATAGACAGCGTACATCTCATCTTGGAGTTCACCTCCTTCCAGACCATCTGCCATATCCTGAGCAAACTGTGCAATCTCGAGCAGACGCTTGTAGATGCCGGCACTGGTGGGAATGGCAAGGAACTCTGCATTTATCTCCTCAATGAGCTGCAACTGTTCATCCTTACCTGCTTTCCTCGCTTGAGCAATCTTGTTTCGGATAGCATCGATGTGCGACTGGCTGATGTAGTATTCCTGTTCGAAACGCTGCTGGTCAACCAACTCTACACGCTGACTGTACTGATCCAGAATACTCTTGATGGCAGCACTGCTCTGACCAAGATATGTAAGACGGAAGTTGCCCCAGATGGTCAGGTTCTTGTTGTGCCAGGGATTGCCTACATTGCGAATACCGATGGTGAGTTTGCCGTCCTTGACAATACCATAGACGGTCTGCTCGTAGCGGTTGCCATTGAAGGCGAAACTAGACGTATAGACATTGTCTGGCACGAAGTAACCTTCTTCTTCCTGTGTATCAATATCAACACTGCCTGTCTGTTCACCATTGTGAGGAGCTGTCTCGTCCTCAGTGGCATCGTAACGGCAGTTGATGCCGTTTTGTGCATCAGCATAACTAAGTTTATCGGCATAGACACTCAACACAGGTGTAGCGAACTCACCCACAAAGAGCTGGGCGGGGATGATGTCGGTGCCGTCGTAGAGTCCTTCATGTCCTGCGCCAGGACGATAGAATGCCTGTGCCGTGAGGGCATAGATTCCATCGCTCAGACTGGTAATCTCCTGACTCACCTCAAACTCCATGTTATAGGCTGCAGCAACGGGGAATACATCGGTGAAACCTCCGTTGTGAACCATATTGTAACCACTCTCAGTACGACCCTCGGTAACGGTCCAGCCGTTCCAAGCCGTCTCATCGTTGAACTTGGGATTGACAATGAGAGAGGTAAGATCGGAACCTTCAGATGCACTATTCAATATGGCTGTCTGCAACAATTGCTGTGCAAAGGCTATCTCTGCAGCAAGCTGTTCGGCATCAAGTTGGCGATTCTCCATAATATAGAGGTAGGTGCCATTGGGATAATCCTCAGAGGGTTCTTCCACATCGGTCAGATAAGTCTCCAACTTGTCGGCATCCTCACCAATGAGATCGTCGCGGCTCTCCCACTCAGCATAAATGGCCTGCACGGCTACGCTGTAGTTCTCATAGGCAACCACGCTGAGCTTAATCTGGTCGGGCAAACGACTTGCCTGATCGGCAGCGTCGAGAATGGCATCAATCTCGGTAAGACTCCCTGCGTTGTTCACGATTTGCAGGTAAGCATCCTTGAGTGTTTCTTGACCTAAAACTTCATCCAAATCCTGTGCATCATCGGCAATCTGCTGGGCAATGAGGGCGTATGCAGCTGCATCGTCACCCACATACTCTATGCGGACGCGGTCGATAACGCTCCAAGCGTCTTTAGCATTGATTTGGTTGCTCAAACCAATGCGCAATGTACCGTCGGTCACAGCCAGATAGAGCGGCTTGTTCCAATAGTGACCCTTGCCCATATAGACAGCTGCTGCTGCAGTCGTAGCAGGTACATAGTCACCAGAGGAAATCTGAACTTCGCCTACACCATCACACATCTTGGCATCCTTACCGTCGGACGTGATATCCACCAGGCGACGTGCCTGACGTTTGCCAGCACTTTCGGCATAGTAATAAGTGTTGCGCATCATGTTCTCGTCGAAGTTCTCATAGCTCTCGCTACCAATGGCGGCAGCACGACTGAAGCCCTGCAGACGCAACTTATAGACACCGTTCTGGAGGTCTGTGATGTCCTGATGTGTATCAAAGGTCTTACCTGCCTGCTCAGCAACACCATTGCTGACAGCGAACTCATTACCTGTCCAGAAGTTACTGTCATTGGTGAAGTTGGCATTCTTGATGACAGAGAGGAAGCCTGTATAGCTGGCATCTTCCTGACCACAGACGGTGCAGAATCCGTCCACATAGTGGTGATCTGGGATGACAACATCGTTGTTGTTGGAATAAGTCATGCCCGAGGGGTCAATCGACCCGTCGCAAAGCATCTTGCCCTTAGGATAGACTTGTGC
>JAGCNQ010000110.1 GCA_017645845.1 Bacteroidaceae bacterium | reverse complement strand
TAAGTAAGTAAGTAAGTAAGTAAGTAACAAATTACTTGGAAGTTCCAAATAATTTATGTTAAACTTTGTTATATCTTTCACACTCCTTCGCATCTCTGAAGTTACTTAAATCGGGGTTGGTTAGAATAAATCTGAATGCGTACCAGTGCCTGTGAACAGAAGTATCAGTTCTGTATCGTTCTGCTCCCATATCAGGAGCCAGTCGGGTTTCAGGTGGCATTCCCATGTACCGACATATTGTCCAGACAGTTTGTGAGGATGGTATTTCATAGGAAGCTGACCATCGGCCTCAAGCAGGCGGATGGCGGTCTTGAGCAATTCCATGTCATAACCGCACTTACGGCAACGCTCCGCATCTTTACGGAACGTCCTAGTCATTCTAACTTCGTACATAGTCGCTCAAATGCCTAAAGACTTAAACATCTCTTCTGAAGATGAGAATTTCTCTACACGACCCGCCAGTTTGTCCTCCTGCGAGCGAAGATAACTGCTCTTTGCCCTAGGTGTGACCTTGGAAACGAACACGCCCAATGCCTGCAAGTATGCCTTCAAAGCTCTGCCGCTGGCAGTACGCTCGTTCAATGTGATTGCATAAGTTGCCATATCTCATATATTTTTCTTGTTTACGCCTGCAAAGATACGCAATTTTTTGAAACAACGTGCACATTCGGCGTAAAAAGTTATGCCACGCTTTCCGCTTTTCGCGTAGAAACTCGTACCTTTGCAGCATAGAAAGTGCCTATAAAACCATTTAATAAAGAACTAATGATACGGAAACTGACTGATATCGTAATAGAAGCCTCAAGGCTGATGCAGACTGATGGATTCAGTATATCACAGAAACAGGGAGCAGCAAACATCGTAACATCCTCCGATATCGCTGTGCAGGAGTTCCTGCGTGAGCAGCTGAGTAGGCTGATGCCCGGGTCGGGCTTCATCTGCGAGGAAGAAGATGTGCATGATAGCGGACATGAGTATGTTTGGATTATTGACCCGATAGACGGAACTGCTAACTATAGTCGTGGCATTAGGGAATGTGCTGTATGCGTAGGACTGCAATATGTCGGGGAAATGGAGATGGCAGCTGTATATCTGCCTCGCACCGACGAGCTATTCACAGCCGAACGTGGCAAGGGGGCTTATCTCAACCATCCACAAAGTGGCAAGCCGCGAGAACAGATAAACGTCAGCAAACGGCCGTTCCAGGATGCCATCATGTGCACGGCTCTGCCTGTCTATTATAAGCAGTATGCCAGCGTCTGTGCCGACATCATACGTGAGGTGTTCCTGCAGTGCAATGACATCCGCCGATTCGGGTCGGCTGCCGCTGAACTATGTTATCTGGCTATGGGGCGATGTGAGATGTACTTCGAGTACCTGCTATCTCCATGGGACTTCGCTGCTGCTTCGCTGATATTGGAAGAAGCCGGAGGCATGCTGTGTGACCTGCATGGGGGAAGGCTCAACAATACCAGGCAGTCGGGAGTCCTTGCCGCCAACAGCAGGGAAAACCTCAACCGCCTCGTTGGGATTGTAGAAACTAAACTGAAAGGAAATAAAAAATGAACGGCCGGGAAAATCCCGACCGTTCAGGTCACTATTCTTTACGCCTGCTCCTATAATAACTGTAAGCCAGCAGAGACAAGAGCATCAAAGCCAGCAAGGCAAGTGCCGCATAGGCTATCGCCTCGGTGATGTGCACGGTCTGCGGGTCGAAGGTCATGACAATCTCATGCTCGCCAGCAGGCACCTTGATAGCACGCAGCACATAATTAGCACGGGCTATGTCGGTCGGCTCCCCATCGATGGTGCAAGTCCAACCTGGATAGTATATCTCGCTCAGCACGACCACCCCACCCTTCTGGCTATTGACTTTGTAGGTAAGGCGGTTGGCCTCGTAGCTTGTCAGCTCGACAGACCCTTCCAAACCTCCCCTCAAAAGGGAGGCTTCCTCTCCTGAGTCCTCCACCTTTAAGGGGGAGTTAGAAGGGGTCTTTAAGATATCCGCGAACTTCTCGTCCACCACAGCCACACGCCGGAGGTCGGTGTCGTGCAGGGCTGCTATCTCGGCATCGGCATCGGGAACGTAATCTATCGCGCTGACGAACCATCCGTTGCCCTGTGCCCATGGATTCTGCACGGGCAGCTTGCCATTGTCCTTCAACGGAAGAATTACGTACTTCGTGTTGAGCATGTTGAGCACGGGGAAGAGGCTGTCGCCCGGGCAGTCCTCCAAGTGTCCGGCGGTCTCAATCACTGCGTTGTTGATGCAGCTCATCTCACCCTGCAAGTGCTCTTCGATGAGTTCCTGATAGCGACGCAGCTTGGCAGGATGGTAACCGCCGATGCTCTTGTGGTAGTACGAAGTGGTGTTGTCGTTGAATGTGCTTACGCTTAGGTTCAGCACGCGGTAGTAGGTGTCCGTATCCTGACAGATGATTTGGTCTGCCTCGCTCTGTGGGAATGCCTGGGCGTTTGTTTGCGGACGGGTGAACATACCATCGTTGAGGTAGCGCTTGTTAATGCCCCACATATCCACGAGGCACAGCACGATGATGCCTGCCACCATAGGTGTGCTCTTCAACTTTCCGAAGCGGTATGCCAGCAGCAAAGCCGTACCGATGGCCACAACAATGAAGCTGCGCAGGGCATCTGCAGTAAACATGGCACGGCGCATTTCACTCATATTGTCTAGTATCTGTGCAGCCATCTCCTGGGGTATGTATCCGGCATTGACGTAATTCTGCATGTACATCTGGTCGGAGGTTGAAATATAGTTTCCGAAGAACATGTCCGGCATCAACCAGAAGAGCAGAGCCATGCCACCCGTCAGGGCAAAGCTTATAGTAATATAATGTACGCGAGGCAACCCATCCTCTTTGCCGCGCAGACAGTCGGGGTCTTCTATCACCTTCTTCAACGCCATCATGGCGAGCAAGGGTATGGTAAACTCGGCTATAACCAGGATGCTGGCTACAGTGCGGAACTTGTCGTACATCGGCACATAGTCCAGGAAGAAGTCTGTCAGGCCCATAAAGTTCTTGCCCCACGAGAGCATGATGCTCAGTGCCGTGGCAGCTAAGAGGCACCACTTCATGGGACCCTTCAGGATGAAGAAACTCAACCAGAAGAGCATCAGTACGAAGGCTCCGACATAGACAGGACCGCTGGTGCCTGGCTGTTCACCCCAGTACTGTGTGAAGCCTCGGTATATGGGAATGAATTCCTGTTTGGCATGCTTCATGGCTGTCTTGTTGTCTGCTAACAACTGACTGGCACCTCCCTTTGTATTGGGAACAAGCAATGTCCAGGTCTCACCAATACCATAGCTCCACATGGTGATATAGCTGCGCTCCAATCCGCTGCTTGTCTGGTCGGC
>JAGCNQ010000109.1 GCA_017645845.1 Bacteroidaceae bacterium | reverse complement strand
CGACTGCCTGACGTACTGGACACACAGCGGAGAGGAAAGTGTTGGCCGTTATCCAGACGGCGGCAAACGCATCTACCGTATGACACGTCCCACTATTCATGCCACAAATACTCTCACCTCCTACAGCGAATGGCTCTGTGGTATTGATGAAGACTTCGATGAAGAAGAATATCTCAATAGCCTCATATCACCGATACTGATGGGTGACGTGAATGACGATGGCGAAGTAGACCTCAGCGATGCCATCATGGTGACATACTACTCGTTGCATGAGATTCCATCCAATTTCAACGAAGCTGCTGCAGATATGAACGGCGATGAGGAAATTGATTTATCAGATGCCATCATTATCATTTATAAGAGTCTGGGAGCATTGCCAAGCAGTAATGCAAAACGTCCGAGCAAAACTGCTGCGAGCACCAACGACTATCTGCAACTGGGCAATGATGGTAACCACTTTGGTATGACTCTGTCTAATGACGCAGGCTATGTTGGATTCCAATGCGATATCAAACTTCCTGAAGGTGTCACATTAACCTCCGTGAACCTCAACGACAGCCGTGCCGCCAACCATACTCTGATGTTCAATCAGTTGGAAGACAACAGCTACCGCGTGGCCGCGTTCTCGGCAAAGGGTGATGCTTTCTTCGGCAATTTGGGCGAATTGCTATCGTTCACTATCGATGGAAAAGCACATGGCGATGTTAGTATAGAAAACATCTTCTTCGTGAATACAGATTTAGAAAAGAAACTGTTCGCCAACCTCTCGACTATTGCAACCGGCATACGTTCAACAGCTGTTGACGCAGTCACAGGCAATGCTCCGCTTTACGACCTACTAGGCCGTCGTGTAAATAGCAAGCAGCCATTAGGCAAAGGCATCTATATCTCTGGAAACAAGAAAACTATAAGATAATAAACAAATAGAAAATAGAAAAGCAGTCCTCCCATGAAAAAACCACACAACATTCTGGTTCTCTTTGTGCTTTGCCTGCCGCTGAGCATAATGGGTGCCAACAGGAAAGTCACAGTCACCCAAGTCTCTACAACGGTCACACTCAGTACTAATGTGGATTATCAGATTACCAGTTCCACGCCTTTTGTGGATGAGGGATTGGTGAATATTACAAACACAGATCATGCAGTTCTTATTTTCACGCAGGTGAAGCCCTCTGTGGCCATAACCAAATGGCTCACAAAAGTACAGATTAATGGCCAAAGAGCCGTCAATAACGGCAATTGCCAAGTGAAACTCTATAATCGTGGTTGTATCATCCTGCCATACATTAGGAACTTCAAGCCGCTGACCGTTTATTCTGAACAGAAGTATGAGGGCGAGAGTTGCAATGACTTTGGCCTGGAGAACTCGAATGGCTATATGAACACGCTGACCAATGCGAAGTTGAACAACCGCATCCGTTCTTTCAAACTGAAACGTGGCTATATGGTTACATTCTCCACACGGGCTTCGGGTCGTGGCTACAGCCGATGCTTCATAGCGGCAGACAAAGACCTTGAAGTAGCTACCTTACCCGCTGTCCTGGACCAGAAAATCACCTCTTATCGTATTTTCAAATGGTATGATACAGGTAAGCAACAGTTGGCGGCAGCAGGTAGCAACACTGAAGCCTGCTCAGCCCTGAACGTCACCAGCACATACACCTGGGGCACAACTAGCGACATGTCGCCAGACGTGGAGAACGTGCCCCATCATATCTACGAGAACTATCCATCGCCCTCGAAACTGGGAGCCTGTACTACCTCGCCCCACATGAAAACCAACAACGAACCCATGAATACTGCTGACGACCCCAAGGGAGAGACCGAGGATGTGGATGCTGTGCTGGCCAACTGGGAAGACCTCATGGCAACTGGTATGCGTCTTTGCTCACCATCTTCGTGGGACGGTAGCGACTATACCAATGGTACGGGTTACATCAAGCGTTTCATCGACAGCATCGATGCCCGTGGTTGGCGCTGCGACATCATCGACCTGCATTGCTACTGGCCGGAGGGCAACTTCGGTACCATCAAGAACTGGACCAATTCTACAGGTCGTCCCGTCTGGATTTCCGAATGGGTATGGGGCGCATCGTGGAACAGTAACGGTGCTTTTGCCAGCGGCGTTACAGAAAGTCAAAACGCGGAGGCTCTGAGTCGTATTTGCTCCGTGTTGAACGGAAATGACTGCATCGAACGTTATTATTATTGGAACGGAGAGCGCGACCCGTCAAAGCTCTACAAGAACGGCAGTCTGACAGAAGCAGGTAAGTTCTATGCCAGTATCAATTCAGGCTTGGGCTACAATGGCAAGTACGACTTCATTCCTACCACGCCTCCCCAATATGGACCAACCAACTTTATCCAAGAAGTACTCTCCTCGGGTAAAACGCGATTAAAATGGCATGACTCCAACGGCGAGTTCAACCGTTTGATGGAAATTCAGATGAAGGATGCCTCAAGCCGATGGGTGGTACTCGACACTATACCGCAAAAGGAGGCGGCGGCAAACTACACTTACGATATTGACAATGATGATGAGAGCATCCTGTACCGTCTGCACCTGATTGACTTGAATGGTAAGGAGTACTATACGTCGGACGAACTATGCCTAGGCGATGCCTTCGAGATAGACGGTCAACTTTACTATGCAGGCGCTAATCTGTTCCCTAATGGCGAGTTCGACCTTGGTTTCACCGACTGGACCAATGGCACTGGTCAGCCCCTTGCAGAGCCTCAGTTCCAAGCCGTTGGCGATGGTGGCTACGGGGGAAGCCACTATTTACAGTCCCACCTCACTGGTGGAGCCAGCACCGCTGCTGCCGTCAAAAAAGCGGTCGCCCTGGAACCTGGACAGCAGTATGTATTCCGCATTGCTGCCCGCAATGGGGGAAACTATATGAAGTTCTATCTCTCAACCGATGGTACAGCTCTGTCGAAGGAGGTGGCAAAAGCTGCCAATACTACCGATTGGAACATGAATACTTTCTTCATCAATACCGACACCTACGACTGGGGCATCCTCTCATGTTGTGCATTGGCGGCAAAGGCCCAGATAGATGCCGTACAGTTGCATCAGCTCTTCACCACCCGCGAAGCGGCTCTGGCTGATGGTGTGGAGAAAGTACATCTCAGAGCCGAAGCCCAGAAAGCCTATAATACGGCGTATCCCTTCCTCAACGACGACTTGACTGCTCGCATGGAGAACATTAGTGGAACCGACGAAACAATTTTGGAAGAGGCAGAGACAGCTTTGGCTGAACATCTCAGTGCCATTCGGCTGAAGGCTGAAATACCTCTCTTAAGGAGCACCCTAAAAGTAATAGAACAGCGGCCCTGTCCCGATTATGAGAAGATGCTAGGTCTGTTGAACGATGCAGATAAAGCCCAGACAGCAGGGGAGGTGATTACTGCGACCCATGCGTTGCAGGCACTTATGGAGCAGAGCCTCGCCTTCGCCCGTTCCAGCAGGCAACCCAAGAATCCCTCGTTCGCCGGAGAGAAGTCCGACGGGTGGCAGGTGAAAGTGGGAACCTATAAAGACGGCGACCAGCGGACAGCCACCAAGTTCGGCAAGACTTGTTGGAATTCATGGTGGAGCACCACTCGTCAGGATGCCACGATGGAGATTCGTCAAACCATAACAAACCTTCCCGAGGGCTATTATCAACTTGAATGCAAGGCTACGACAGAGCATTTCTGCATATCGGACCAGCATGGTTATCTCAAAAATGGTGAAGTAGTGGCAGTTACACCCACCATCAGAAAGGGCTATTTCGACATGCCTGTCTCCAATCCCTGGGACACTTTGACCACTACACCCATCTATGTAGAACCTGGCGGCTCACTCACTGTCGGTTTCGCCAGTTCCAAGCAGGGGGCGGAAACCGGCAAATGGCATTCCTTCGGTAATGCCAGTGCCAGCAGCGACAACCGCGAGGGCTGGTGGTGTGCAACGGACTTTATACTCAAGTACCATGCCATTGATGACCTGACGGGAATTAACAGCCTCACTCCCGACTCTTCTCCCGTGGGCGAGGAAGGCATCTTTGATTTGCAAGGGCGTCGTATGCAACAGGCAGCCCATCTGCCTCGGGGGATATATATAAAGGTAGAAAAGGACCGCACATATCTTATCAGTCAATAATACGTAAAACTATTCCTTATGAAAAGAGTTCTCTTCTGCCTTATGGCAATGATTGGCATGCTGTCGGTAGCTGCCCAGGATGTGTATGAAAACGAAATGCTGAGCACAATTATGGCGCGGCGTTCTGTCCGCAAGTACCTTGATAAACCTGTTGAACACACAAAGTTAGAGGCGATTGCCAATGCCGGCATTAATGCCCCGAGTGCAATGAACCGCCAGATGTGGGCTGTACGGATTATAGAGGACCAGAAGTTGATTGCAGATGTAAGTAATATCTATAAGCAGGAGAACCCGCAAATGGCGGAGCGCGACCCGAACTTCAAGAACATGTTCCGTAATGCGCCGAACTTGATTTGCGTTTGTGCTCCGACCGATGGGAACTTTAATCTCGATGCTGGTCTGCTCTGCGAGAACATGATGCTGGCAGCTCAGTCCTTGGGACTTGGTACTTGCATCCAGACAGGCCCTGTTCGCTTCCTTGTGTCGAACGAGAAGGCGAAGTTCTTCCTCGACCGGCTCGATATCCCCGAGGGCTACAAGTTGCTCTGTGTGATTGCTGTAGGCTATCCCGACGAGAAGCCTGACGCAAAGCCTCGCGATGCTTCAAAAGTGAAGTTTATTAAGTGAAAAGTGAAAAATGAGAAAGATTATCATTTTGGCCGCACTTTGGACGTTGGCTTCGTTCGCTTTTGCACAAGAGGTTAAGATCTCTACTGCCGAGGCGGACTCCTCTCATCTCTTCATCGATTATGAAGAGAATGCCCAGTTTCCAGGCGGCGACAAAGCGTGCTTTAAGTGGATTCAGGAGCACATGAAGTACCCCGAAAGCTGTTGTGTCAACATACCTCAAGGGCGAGTCATCGTCAGTTTCATTGTCGAAAAGGACGGCACGATTGATAGCATAAGCGTGCGTCGCTCACCCGACCCTTTGCTATCTAAAGAAGCAATACGTGTCGTGAGCGAGATGCCGAAATGGAAACCTGCACGATTCAATGGGAAAGTGATACGTTCTCGATTTCTTCTTCCCGTTATTTTTAAGCAACCTTAAACAGAAAGCTCCCCGAACTTGACTTCGGGGAGCTTTGTTTTAGACGCTCACGACGCCTTTGATGGCAGGGTAGGGGTCATAGTCCTCCAGCGTGAAGTCCTCGTAATGGAACTGGAAGATGTCCTTAACCTCTGGATTGATGCACATCCGAGGCAGCTTGCGCGGTTCGCGGCTGAGTTGTAGATGCACCTGGTCGAGGTGGTTCAGGTAGATGTGTGTGTCGCCGGTCGTATGGATAAAGTCGCCTGGTTCCAGTCCACACACTTGCGCCATCATCATGCAGAGCAGGGCATAGGAGGCGATGTTGAAGGGCACACCGAGGAAACAGTCGGCACTCCGCTGGTAGAGTTGCAAGGATAGTTTGCCGTTTGCGACGTAGAACTGGAAGAAGGCGTGGCAGGGCGGCAGGTTCATGTTCTTGATGTCTGCGACGTTCCAAGCTGATACGATGATTCTTCTACAGTCGGGGTCGTGCTTGATGGTATCGACTGCCTGCTGTATCTGGTCTATGAATCCGCCGTCATAGTCGGGCCACGACCTCCACTGATAGCCGTAGATATGTCCCAAGTCGCCCGTCTCAGGGTCTGCCCATTCGTTCCAGATGCGCACGCCGCGCTCCTGCAACCACTTGGCATTGGTGTTGCCATCGAGGAACCAAAGCAGTTCGTAGATGATGCTTTTCAGGTGTACCTTCTTAGTGGTGAGCAAAGGGAAGCCTTCGCTCAAGTCGAAGCGCATCTGATGGCCGAAGATACTGATGGTGCCTGTGCCTGTACGGTCTTCCTTGCGGACACCCTCGTCAAGAATACGGTGTAGTAGGTCTAAGTATTGTTTCATTCCTAATTCTTAATTCTTAATTCTCTTGTAATCCACGAAGTCGAAACTTTGGGAATGTTTCTCGTCGGACTGGTGCTCTTCTCGGAAGACAACTTCCCATTCATTGCGGTCGAACGTAGGGAAGAAAGCGTCTGCCTCTGCAGGCGTGTCGTGAACCTCTGTCAGACAGAGGCGGTCGGCTATAGGAAGCGCTTCTGCATAGACGCTGGCACCTCCGATGATATAAATGTCCTCGGACCCCTCGGACCCCTTTAGGGGGAGGTTGCATGCGGCGAGGGCTTTGTTGAGCGAAGCAAAGGTCTCTGCACCTGGGAAGCCCTTATTCGAGCGTGAGAGGACGATATTCCGACGGTTGGGTAGGGCGCCTTTTGGCAGGCTCTCGAAGGTCTTACGTCCCATGATGATGGTGTGACCTGTGGTGAGCGCCTTGAAACGCTTCAAGTCGGCAGGCAGCCAATAGAGCAACTTGCCCTTCAGTCCGATGGCGCCATTCTCGGCAATTGCGGCAATAATGTTTATCATTTAGTCAATGATGTAAATTCAAAATTTATAAATTCAAAATTGTCCGTTGACTTTTCCATTTTCCCTTCGGTCAGGCGCAGGCGGAACGGCCGTCGAGTCTTGATTGACCGTTGTCCGTTCTCGGACTCTTTAGAGCCGAGGCGCGCTGATAAGGCGCGGAGGTCTGTTGTCTATAGTTTCTTCATCTCCTTCAGGAACTCGCTGATTCGCTCCAGATAGGTGTAGCTGCCTGTGCCTGGGGAAGCCGTCCGCTGGAAACAATGGTTGCGCTTGGCAAGGATATGCAGTTCGCTCTGTATGCCCATTGCGCGCATCTTTTCCCAAATCTTGACAGAGTTCATGGCTGCCCACACATCCTGGTCACCGTGGACGAAGAGCATGGGAACGGTCTTGAGGTCGAAATTGAACTCAGGCACCAGGACGGCACTATCGTCAACGCCGCTCGTAGAGTTGTGCTCCTCTGTTCCGTCGGTAAGGGCGTAGGCAGGATAGATACCGATGCCCCATTGTACGTTGCAGGGCTGCTTGTCGAGGTTGTCGATGGGCAGATAGGCCTGTTGTACGGAGGAGGTCACGCCCATTAGGGTGAGATGTCCGCCCGCGCTACTTCCCATGATGCCGATATTGTTGGGGTCGAGACCGTAATCGGCTGCCTTGCTCTTGACCACTCGAATGGCACGCTGTAAGTCTTGCCAGGCGGAGATATGCTTCTTCAGACCCGTCTCAGCCGCAGGGCGAGGGGTACGATAGCGCATCGTCACTACCGCCATGCCCAGGCTGTTGAGGTAACGGCGTGCAGGAGCTACCTCGAAGCCGTCGGGACCATTGCCATTATAGCTTCCGCCAGAGTATATAATCTGGATAGCCTTTGTCTTCAAGTTGGCAGGAATGTGCCACTCGATGTAGGGCGTTCCCTGATTCTCCTGGGGATAGGGCATCTTGCCTTCTGGCCAGATGTTCTCCTTAACGTATTTGTCGCGATCGTTATCGTTGTCGAAGCGCTTCATTATCTCAACCTCAGGAGCAAGGGGTGTGAGCAATAAATCCATTTGTTGCAGGAACTCAATGCCGCGCTCCAGGCCGAAGGCTCCGTGACCCTTGCCGGGATAGAGGTGCAGCTCTGCTGGAATCTTCCTCTTGCGCAACTGACGGAAGACCATCGTCGAGGCATTGGGACTATAGGGGTCGTTCCCGCCATGATGCAGACTCATGGGACAGGTCTTCTCGTCGAAATGGAAGATGGTGTCGAGTTTGACGTCAGGCCCATAGCCGAGACGCACGTTGGGAGTGCCGCCCTCGCTGTCGGTCAGGGCGTAGGCAGGAGCATTGACGATGGCGAAGTTCACATGGCAAGGCACGTCGTCGAGCTTGTCAACAGGGGCGTAGGCAGGTGTCTGCGAACTGGTGGCAAGCAGGAGTGCAAGATGCGAACCTGCCGACATGCTGATGGTACCAATCTTCTCTGGGTCGAAGCCACGCTTCTGTGCCTCGCTACGCACCATACGTACGGCCCGTTGACCGTCCTCCCAAGCAGTTTTGTAGATGGGCAAACCTTCTGGACGAGGAGTGCGATAGACGAAGTTGACACACTGGAAGCCAAGTTCCGTGAAGCGCTTCGTCCAAAGCGTGATAAGACTATTGTCGCACGTGTTGTTGTAACCGCCTCCTGAGATGAGAATCATGCAACCGCCGTTGGGAGTGGCGGGCTTCTCCATCCATTCCAGGAAGGGCATCCGGCTCTTGTCCGGGTTGAAACCTTCGGCATTGACTTCTGCCGTCATAGCCGCAATCTGCTGAGGTTGTGTGTCGGGCATCTTACCCTTAGGCCAGAGCGCGATATGCTTCCCTGCCTGAACATTCAGAAGGGCAGAGAATAAGAGAATAAGAAAATAAGAAATCCTTTTCATATAGTTTTGTATTTGTTAATCTTGAATTTCGTGCAAACGTGCCAGGTACTTCCCGATGATGTCGAACTCAATATTGACAACAGTGCCGGGCTGGATAGCGTGGAAGTTCGTATTGTCGTAGGTGTAGGGGATGATGCAAACCTGGAACGTGTCGGCCGTTGGACGGCAAACGGTGAGGCTCACGCCGTTGACTGTCACGCTGCCCTTATCGACGGTGAAGTAGCCGTGCTTGACCATCTCCCGCGAGCTCTCGTATTTAAACGTATATTGGTGGCTGCCCTGTTGGTCCTCTACGGCGATACAGGTTGCCGTCTGGTCCACATGTCCCTGCACGATATGTCCGTCCAGTCGGCCGTTCATCTGCATCGAGCGTTCCACGTTCACCTCGTCGCCAACCTTCAGCAGGCCGAGGTTGCTACGCTCCAGCGTCTCTCGCATGGCAGTTACGGTATAGGTGTTGCCCTCACGACGGACCACCGTCAGGCAAACTCCGTTGTGGGCGATACTTTGGTCAATGCTCAGTTCATCGACGAAAGGACAAGTCAGCGTCAAATGCACGTTGTCCTGCTCATGCTCTATGGCGACCACCTTCGCCATACTTTCTATGATACCAGAAAACATAGGTTTTACTTAAATTAGGTTTTACGCTGCAAAGTTACGATTAAGCGAGCAAAATGCAAAAGAAAAGCTTGTTTTTCTTTTCATTTTCGAGCGGGAGTAATTTCGACGAATGTCAAATTTACGAATAAGCGAGTAAAAAGCCAAAATTATTTTAACTTTTTCGTGTGTGGAGGACTCCGGCTTGCCGCCTGAGCACCTACGAAGCGCAAGAAGTGCGACCAAAGGTCATAGTTAAGTATTTTCTATGAAATTTTTAGTAGTTTGCCTCATCTTTGATGTGTTTTGGGACGCATAATGAAGTTGTTTTGGTGTTTTACGAAGACTTTATTCTGATGACAAAATCTAGCTTTGATGACTTATGTTTCCAATAGCTAAAATTCTTCGAATTTTAAATTCCCGTTTTAAGCCGTTCTAAGCGTATTTCTCGGGTCAACTATCCACCGAAGTGGCCTGAAGCGATTCTGGGACAATTTAGAGGGGAAATTCGGGGTGTCTGTGGAAAGTATATTGTTGCGAAGCCTAGTGGCTGGCTTTGTAAAGGAGGAAATGAGTGAGTAAAGAACGGCTGAACGTTCCAGTTGTTCCAGTTCCAATTAGAAAAATAAGTACCTATACCCCTTTCTAAAGACTACTTAACTAATTAATATATATATAGTTATGTATGATATTAAGAAGAAAGGGGTATCAAAATTTTAACTGGAACAACTGGAACTGGAACGCTTGATTAACTTTAATTTCATCTAAAAAGCAGATTAACAATGAGATACGACATTAGTAAAGCTTCTGCTCCCCAGATGCCGAGCCTCGGAAAAGGGACAAAATGCATCAAATCACTCCTCTTTTAGGCCTCAAAAGACGTACGAGAACCCCTTGTTTTGATGCTTTTCCCTATATTTGGCGCACACATCAGCGATTATGAATTTCAATTTCAAAACCTCATTGGAAGGTTTTTTGTAGCAATATGGCCGTTTCACTCACAGAATAGGCCGTTTTACTCACAGAAAATGTTCCTTTCACTCATAGAAAATGTTCCTTTCACTCATAGAAAAAGGCCGTTTCACATAACAAGAAACGAAACTTCGCACACACTTGTGTTTGCTGGTTCGAGGAACGGACACGTGCACCCTCCCGGAACTTGCACGTGCAGACTCCCCGAGCCAACACTTGCACATCCTCGGGCAACGCACGTGCAGACTCCGGACCCTCTAATAACAAACAATCCATGAACAAGCACAAAATCCGCGAACTGATTCTGAAAGTCATTGTGGCCGCTATTACGGCAGCGCTGACTGCAATAAGCACGACGAGCTGCATGGGCAGCATGGAACTCTTGAACTGATGCTGAAACGTGAAAGAAGTGGCAGTCGTTCTGAAAAAAGGTGGGGCTGCCGCTTCGCTTTGATGCTGATGCAGAGGTGGACCATCGCCCTCGAATTGTTAAATTTCCTTAAATATTTAACGCGCGTTTATATATAATTATGTGTAAATTTGCCTGATTGGAGGAATTGTCGTATCTTTGCCGCGCTTTGAAAACAAGGCATAGCGTTTATTAACTTAATTTATTAACTCTTTAATTAATCTGTATGGCAGATTTGAAAAATGTTGCTCCTCTGGAAGACTTCGATTGGGAGGCATACGAACAGGGCGATAGCAACTCAAACGTGAGCCGTGAGGCTCAGACAGAGGCTTATGAAAGTTCTCTGAACAAGGTAAGTGACCACGATGTAGTTGACGGTACCGTCATCTCAATGAACAAGCGTGAGGTGGTGGTTAACATCGGCTTCAAGAGCGATGGTATCATACCTATGAGTGAATTCCGCTACAACCCCGACCTGAAGGTTGGCGATACTGTAGAGGTTTACATCGAAAATCAGGAAGACAAGAAGGGTCAGCTCATTCTTTCTCACAAGAAGGCACGTGCTTCCCGCTCTTGGGACCGTGTGAATGAGGCCCTCAACAACGAGGAAATCATCAAGGGTTACGTGAAGTGCCGCACTAAGGGTGGTATGATCGTTGACGTATTTGGCATCGAGGCATTCCTGCCCGGCAGCCAGATTGACGTTAAGCCCATCCGTGACTACGATATCTTCGTAGGTAAGACGATGGAGTTCAAGGTTGTTAAGATCAACCAGGACTACCGCAATGTCGTTGTCAGCCACAAGGCTCTCATCGAAGCTGAGCTCGAGGCTCAGAAGAAGGAAATCATCAGCAAACTTGAGAAAGGTCAGGTACTCGAAGGTGTTGTCAAGAACATCACTAACTACGGTGTATTCATTGACCTTGGTGGCGTAGATGGTCTCATCCACATCACCGACTTGAGTTGGGGCCGCGTAAGCGATCCGAAGGAAATCGTTGAGCTTGATCAGAAGATCAACGTCGTTATTCTCGACTTCGACGACGAGAAGAAGCGCATTGCCCTCGGTCTGAAGCAGCTCACTCCTCATCCTTGGGATGCTCTTGATCCCAACCTGAAGGTGGGTGACCACGTGAAGGGTAAGGTTGTCGTTATGGCTGACTATGGTGCATTCATCGAGATTGCTCCTGGTGTGGAAGGTCTTATCCACGTCAGCGAGATGTCTTGGAGCCAGCACCTGCGCAGCGCTCAGGACTTCATGAAGGTGGGCGACGAGGTAGAGGCAGTCATCCTCACCCTCGACCGCGAGGAGCGCAAGATGTCTCTCGGCATCAAGCAGCTTAAGGACGATCCTTGGGAGAACATCGAAGAGAAGTATCCCGTTGGCAGCAAGCATACTGCTAAGGTTCGTAACTTCACCAACTTCGGCATCTTCGTCGAGATTGAGGAAGGCGTTGACGGTCTTATCCATATCAGCGACCTCAGCTGGACCAAGAAAATCAAGCACCCCAGCGAGTTTACTCAGATTGGTGCTGAAATCGAGGTTTGCGTGCTCGAGATTGACAAGACCAACCGTCGTCTCTCCCTCGGTCACAAGCAGCTCGAGGAGAATCCCTGGGATGTATTCGAAACTGTCTTCACTCTGGATAGCGTTCACGAAGGTACCATCGTCGAGATGCTCGACAAGGGTGCAGTCGTACAGCTCGAGTACGGTGTGGAAGGCTTTGCTACTCCCAAGCACCTCGTCAAGGAGGATGGCACTCAGGCTCAGAAGGGCGAAAAGCTGCAGTTCAAGGTGATTGAGTTCAACAAGGACAGCAAGCGTATCATCCTTTCTCACAGCCGCATCTTCGAAGATGTACAGCGTGCAGAAGCCCGCGAGGCTCGTGAGGCCAAGAAGGCTACCCGCAAGGCAGCTGCTCCTAAGGAAGAGGCTCCCGCAATCCAGAACCAGGCTGCCAGCACAACACTTGGCGACCTCGACGCTTTGGCAGAGCTGAAGGCTAAGATGAACCAGGACGCAAAGGCTGAAAAGAAGGCTGCAAAGAAGGCCGAGAAGAAGGCTGAACCTAAGGCAAAAGCAGAGGCTGAGCCTGCAGTTGAAGCTGAGTCTGTAGTTGAAGCTGAGCCCGTAGTTGAGGCTGCACCCGCAGTTGAAGCTGAGCCCGTAGTTGAGGCTGAGCCCGTAGTTGAGGCTGCACCTGCAGTTGAGGCTGAGCCTGTTGCAGAAGCGCCCAAGGCAGAGGAATAAAGACCTCTCTTAACCTCCTTCTGGAGGAAAACTGATAAGCCCCCGTCCCCCACAAAGGGGCGGGGACTTCTTCATTTATTAAAGTGGAACCAAGTGAACTAAACATACTCGGTTGCGGTTCGGCCAAGCCATCGACGCGCCACCAGCCTTCCTCGCAGATACTGAATGTGCGAGGCAAGTACTTTCTGATTGACTGTGGCGAAGGGGCTCAGACGCAAATGCAGATGATGGGCCTCTCGATGGCCAACATCGGGCACATCTTCATCAGCCACAATCATGGCGACCACGTTTTCGGCCTGCCCGGGTTGATAGGGACGATGGATTTGCTGGGGCGGACAGCAGAACTGCATATTCACGGGCCGCAGCAGGTGGGCGAACTGCTTGACTTCCTGATGCGCACTTATTATATGGACATCAGGTACAAAGTCCTTTTCCATCCTGTGGATGTGCGCCTGCATGCCCTCGTTTACGAAGACCGAAGCATCACGGTTCATAGCATTCCCTTGCAGCACCGGGTGCCCTCTGTCGGCTACCTCTTCTGCGAGAAGCCGCGTTTGCCCCATATCCGCCGCGAGATGATTGATGCTTTCCAGATTCCCCTCAGCCAGATTAACAATATCAAGGCCGGAGCCTCATGGACGACGGAAGACGGTACTGTGATTCCTCACGAACGCCTCACCACACCGGCAGCCCCGCCCCGCTCGTACGCCTATTGCTCAGACACCATCTATCTGCCTGAGCTGAAGGATATTCTTGAGGGGGTGACGTTGCTTTATCATGAGGCAACCTATATGCACGAGCGTGCCCTTCGCGCAGAGCAGACTCAACACACGACAGCCATTCAGGCAGCCACATTAGCAAGAGACGCCCACGTGGAGCGTCTCTGTATCGGTCATTTTAGTGCTGCCATTAAGGATGAAGTGGCCCTTCTGCGTGAAGCACAAAGCATTTTCTCCAATACCATCCTAGCAAAGGAAGGACTCGTCGTCAGCATGTGAGGCCGACCTGTTCCTGATTAGCAAAAAGAGGGCTTAAAGGTCGTGATGGAGGAGGCGGTATTGTGCCATCTCCTCGTACTTTGTACCATGTTTCCCGTAGTTGGCGTATGGATAGATGCTGATGCCGCCCCTTGGAACAAAAATACCTGTCACCTCGATATATTTGGGTTCCATGAGACGAATCAAGTCTTTCATGATGATGTTGACGCAATCCTCATGGAAACTACCATGATTACGGAAGCTGAACAGGTAGAGTTTGAGACTCTTGCTCTCCACCATTCGCTTGTCAGGTAGATAGCTGATGCGTATCTCTGCGAAGTCCGGCTG
>JAGCNQ010000108.1 GCA_017645845.1 Bacteroidaceae bacterium | reverse complement strand
CAGCGCTGGTTCCAGACTCCCAACGAATATCCGGGCATCCCCCGTACCAATGTGGGCTTCAATCGTCCTACAGACAATGAGGTCTATGACTTCCCACGCTATGAGAAGGCTGACAAGCCTTATTTGCTCGATGAATTCGGTGGAATCAAGTGGGTGAAGGGTCAGGATAAGGCAACTGGCAACACGGGTGCTTCGTGGGGCTATGGTGAACCGCCACACTCTCTCGAGGAATTCTATACACGCCTCGAAGGTCAGGTTGATGCCCTGATGGAAATCTCTGACAACGTATGGGGTTACACCTACACGCAACTCACCGACGTAGAGCAGGAGCAGAACGGCATCTACTTCTACGACCGCACCGCCAAGTTCGATATGGCTCGCATCAAAGCTATTTTTTCAAAAAAACCAGCAAACAGTAAATAAACCAACAAAAACTAACATTTATGAAAAAACTAATCACATTCCTTTCTATGGCGCTGGTTGCGATAGTAACATCAGCCCAAACGTCTGTAACCGTCGATGGCATCAAGTACAACCTTGACGGCAGTACTGCCACCGTTACCTACTTCACCGACAACGGCAGCGAGCCTGGCTCCAGCAACCCGAACAACTACACAGGCAGCATTGTCATTCCCCCCACCATTGACGTGGACGGCACGACGTACAACGTGACTGCCATTGGCAAAAAGGCCTTCCGCAGTGCCACCATTACCTCCATCAGCTTGCCCGAAGGCTTGCTCTCGATAGGTAAGGAAGCCATCTGCAAGACAAACATCACAGAAATCACCGTACCTAGCACAGTGACGTCGCTCGCCCAGTATGCCATCGGGCAGAACTCCAAGCTAAAGACCATCAACATCGGTGAGAGCGGTGGCGGCAGCACATGGGGCGAATGGGTGTTCTGGCGGTCGTCCGGCGGCTACGATGTCTATATGGTTTGCGACATCATGCCAACGCTGCCCGATGAATACACCTTCGACGACAGTCACGCCTCCAAAATCTACGTCAAGCCCGAACTGGTCGATACCTACAAGGCAGACCAATGGTGGGGACAGCACACCATCCTTCCACTCGGCACGGAACTCGTCGAGTTCGTGGAGGATGGCATCAAGTACAAGCAGACGGGTGATGGCGAAGTGAGCGTCACCTACCTCAACGACAGCAAACCAGGTTCGAGCAATCCCAACCTCTACACGGGTGACATTAGCATCCCGGCACAAGTGACGCACGACGGCGTGACCTACAATGTGACCGGCATTGACAATTATGCCTTCCGCAAGGCAAACATCACCTCCATCACATTGCCCGAAGGCCTCGTCTCCATAGGAGAAGAAGCCATTACCGAAACACATATCACCGAAATCACACTCCCCAACACCCTCACCACAACGGGGCAATACGCCATGGCCTACAACCAGGACCTGACAACGATTACCTGCGGCAGCGGCAGCGGTACGAGGACATGGGGCAGATGGGTGTTCTGGCGTGCTTCCACAGCATACGACGTCTATATGATATGCGACACGAAACCAGACGTGCCCGACATCTACACGTTCGACAACGACTTCGCTTCCAACATCCATATCTATCCGTCGCTCTATCTCGACTATAAGACTGACTATCATTGGAACTGCTACAACATCGTTCCCGACCTAGTACAGGAGATGTCCCACGAAGACCTGCAGACCGCCATCGCCAACTTCAGCGCCAAGCTGCCCGCAGACGATGAGGTAGGTACTGACCCGGGCTTCTATACCACAGCCAGCGTGCAGGCCGTCAAGGACGCACTGGTAACGGCAAACGCACTCGACGAGAGCGCGACGGCACAGCAACGCAACGAGGCACTCCTCCAAATGATTATTGCCGTCGATGCACTCCAAGTCAACCCGCTCAACGAAGGCTACTACTACATCGAGAGCCTTTACAACAACAAGTACATACGAACCACTACTGACGGCTATGTTAATGTAAAGACCTTCGATGCCTCCGACACCCGATTCTGCTTCAAGCTCACCCGCAAGGGCAGCAACTGGATTGTTCGGGCAGCAAATGACGAGACAATATACTACTTTGGCGCACCCGATGCCGACGGCTGGGTTCTGTCCGCCTCCGCCGCAGACAACGAGCAGATAATCACATGGCTCAGCGGCGGCAAGTTCAAGATGCAGTGCCTTGTTGAAGGAACAGCAAGCAGCCTTTACGGCCAGTCCAGCGGCTACGTCTTTGCCAGCAGCGATTATACTGAAGAAAGCAACCGAGCCTGGTGGCGTTTCCATCCTGTACAAAGCGGCACCTTCGCTCAGGACTTCAACATCGAGAACATTCGCGTAAGGGAATACATGGCTGAGGTTACATATACTGCCGAGGACGAAACAAAAATTAAACCCTACAACGTAGCTCCTCCTGCTCGCCGTGATACACCCGAGCCTGCAACCATCTTCTGGACGCAGAACGCTTCCGCTACTGCACAACAAGTCACCTGGAGCCTTAATGCCGACTTTACTGATGCCTTTACTGCAGAGGTTGACCTGAGTGACGCACATTATGAGATATATAACCTCCTGCCCGGACAGACCTATTATTATAAGGTAACACTTACCGTTGACGGCACTCCCACGGAAATCATCAATTCCAGCTTCACTACCAGCGGTCAGCTTCGCCAGATTTATGCTGCCGGTACAGGCAATATGCGTGACCTGGGCGGCTGGGCAACAGCAAGTGGCAAGCCCATCAAGTATGGTCTCATCTATCGTGGTGCCGAATGGAACGGCGAGTATCAGCTCACGCCGGAAGGCGTCGCAGCTCTTCGTGCAGTAGGTATGAAGGCAGAACTTGACCTCCGCATAGACTGGGAAGCCGCCTACATCACCACGTCTCCGCTTGGCAGCGATGTGACCTACTGCCGCATCACCAACGAGGATTACTACGAAAGCGGTATGCAGAACAGAAAGGACCTCTACCTGCAGGACCTCCAGTTTATTTTTGACTGCGTGAAGAACGACAAGCCTGTCTATTTCCACTGCCATATCGGAGCCGACCGCACCGGCACTCTGGCTGTCATACTTGAAGGCCTACTTGGCGTAAGTGAAAGCGATATGTACAAGGACTACGAGCTGACAACCTTCTCCTACTACGAGACGCACCGCTACAAGGAGAACATCGACGGCATCTTAGAGTACATCGGCACGCTGGAGGGCGAGACGCTCACCGACAAGTTCTATACCTACTGCCATACTGAACTTGGCCTTACCGCCAAAGAGATTGCCGACTTCCGCATGAAGATGCTGGGTACCGTATATCCTACGGATGTGAAGAACGTTGTATCTGAAGCCGTTAGCGATAATACTACTTCTCTCGACCTCAGCGAATACGACTTCGAGGCAGAGGCGTTGACCGACAACCTGCCCGCAGGCACTAACCTACTTATTACGGTATCGCCCGAGTCGGGCATCACTGGCCAAAACATCATCAACGACGGCGTATGTGAGAGCCTCGTCCTGACCGATGGAGTTGATTTCGGCACACCCACCGCGTTTACGGCTACACAAGCAAGCTTCACCACTAGCGTCAACACCTACAAGACTCTGGTTCTGCCCTTCGAGGCTGCTGTACCTGAAGGCTTTACCGCTTCGAGTGCTGTTTCTGTGACGGGCACACATGTTGATTTTGAGGAAACTCCCACAATTGGTGCCGGCCAACCCGTAATGATAGAGGGAACAGGCGAACTCCTGCTGACCGCATCAAATGCTGCAGTAGCTGCCACCAACGAAGACGTTCTTACGAATGGTTTGTTCAGCGGAACATACAAGAGCATCCTTGCTCCTGTCGGTTCTTATGTACTGCAAAAACAGAATGGCGTAATCGGCTTCTATCAAGTAGCAGAAGGCGCACAGCCTACCGTCAAGGCCTTCCGTGCTTGGCTGAATGCCCCTGCTTCAGACATCAAGGCTTTCTACTTCGGTGATGATGCAACTTCTATAAATGAAGAATTAAGAGTGAAGAATGAAGAATTCGCTCCCATCTACAACCTCGCCGGCCAGCGCCTCCAGAAGATGCAGAAAGGCGTTAATGTCGTAAACGGCAAAAAAGTTTTGTTCTAATTACTAACCCAATGACCCACACCCCCATTTGTCACCTCTCCTTTCGGGGGGAGGATGGGAGGGGGCTTCTGTATGACATACATCAAACCAAGCATTGAATGCCTTCAGGCAGAATGTTCTGAGATAATAGCTGTTTCTATCATCAGCGGAGCAACCGCTGACAATTCAGAAGTGCTAAGCAAGGAAAATAACGATTGGGACATGTGGGGAGACGAATAACTTCTCCCCGTGAACGAAAGGGATGCCCCTTCCCAGAGGTCAGCTACGATCTTCTGGGAAGGGGCATCCTTATTTTTGAGTTGAAATAAAAAGGACAAAGGTCTGGATTTATTTTCTAACTCGGAGAAAATGTTTTTCCCCCTCGAACAAAATGTTTCTCTTCCCTGGAGTATTTTTCGTTCCAAGTCTTGAAACATAAGCACCAAGACGTGAAATTTGTGTTTCAGGCTTTGGAATATAAGTACCGAGATTCGAAACAGAAAATAGTCAAGGGAGGGAAAACATTTTATCCGGGGGGAAAATTATTTTTCTACAAGGGGAGAAAAGAACACCATCCTGATAGCACAGAGTCTTTTTCTTGCTTTTGTAATTTCCTTTGTTTATTTTGCTCATATAGTAACACTATATTTGCAACTCATAAAGAAAGAGCACCTCTTATTCTGTTAATAAATGTTAATTCACAAAAAGTTCTATGCACGCGTACATAAAAAAAACATAAATTTACACGCAAATTCTTGTTAAAAAAAACATTTATTAATCCAATATTAATCACAAAAAACAATTTTATTAACATGAAACAAAAATTCTACTCTCTTCTCCTGACTGCCCTATTCGGCATGTTGGGAATGAATGTGCAGGCTTTGGAAACCACAGAAATTGGTGGCAAGACCTATTTCGAGATTACCAATGCCGATGAACTCGCAGAGTTCTCTAACCTCGTGAACGGCGGCGAATTCGAGGCCAATGCTGTATTGACAGCCGACATCGACATGACAGATCTTTGCAACATGGACGGATGGACAGCCATCGGTGACTGGGGCCAAATCAGCGAAACATCCAATGCTTGTTTCAAGGGCCACTTCGACGGTCAGGGTCACAAGATTACAGGCTTCAATGCCACATCGACCCACAACTACTATGGCATCTTCGGTGTCATCTCAACAGGTGCGCTCATCGAGAACTTCGACATCTACGGCACGATGAACCTCGGTCACAAGACCGGCGGCGTAGTAGGTTATTCTCGCGATGCAACACCTACTATCCGCAATATCCACAGTTACATGACCATTAATGTTACTGAAGCGGCAACAAGTGCAGAAAGGCCTGGTGGCATTATTGGCAGTGCTGTCAATGGCACAACCGTTATCGAGAACTGTGCGTACTCAGGCACACTCAATGTGGGAGGGCATACAGGTAACATCGGCGGCATCGTCGGTTATGTAAACAACAACGCAGCAGCCATCGTCAACATCACCAACTGCTTGTTCGACGGAGAAATTGAGAATGGAAGTGCTGACGGCCAGTGCGGCGGCATCGTTGGCTACAACAATGGCGGCACGCTCACCATCAAGAACTGCCTTTCCATTGGTACTATAAATACAGGAGATGGCAATGATGGTATGTTCATTGGCAGGCTCAATGGTAGCAACACGACTTTCGCCAACAATTACTATGTAGGCGACAATGTTAATGGTACAGCAAGCGGCAAATCTGCAGGTGGTGAAACACCTGTACAGGTAACAGCCGCACAACTCGCAAGTGGCGAGATTTGCTTTGCTCTGAATGGCAACCAGTCAGAAAATCCAAGTTGGTTCCAAGCAGTAGGCAAGGAATCTGACGAGACAATCACCTACCCCAACGTACAATATACCGGAACCGTCAATGGCGAAGAAAATGATCCCAGGACCCATTCAACTGATATAACAATTGTCAATAATGGCGATGGGACAATCAATATTGTCATTAAGGACTTTGCTGTTAGAATTCAGGGAACAGATGTTGACGTCGATGAAATCAGCCTGGACAATGTTCTCACCAGCGAAGGCGAGGATGGCCTGACACACTTTGACGTAGAGAACGGTACATTTACTATCCCTAACGATAAACTTCCCAGCAAATATCAGGCATTGGTTGCAGCAGGTCTCGCCAGCTTCACTGATATGCCCTTCAGTCTTCATGGGAAAAAGAACGCCGTGAAAATATACGGCACCCTCAGCATTACCGTTATTGCCTCACCTACGATTGGAGGCAACAAGGAAATTTCCATCGAAGTAGCCACAGACGACTT
>JAGCNQ010000107.1 GCA_017645845.1 Bacteroidaceae bacterium | reverse complement strand
CCTTGGAAGGCATTGTTGCCCACTTCCTTCAACGAGGCAGGGAAGGTGAAACAGGTGAGAGTGGTATCACCGCTGAATGCGCTGGCACCGATGTATTCTACTGTGGCTGGCAGTTCAGCACTTTCGAGCGCGGCACAGTAGTTGAAGGCACTTTCGCTCACATATCTTAATGAGGCACCTTCAGCAAAACTGATCGTCTTCAAAGCTGTAGCACTTTGGAAGGCATAGGTCATAATGCTGTCGAGTGTGGCAGGGAAGGCCAGTTCGGTGAAAGCGTTGCTATAGGCGAATGCGCTCTTGTCGATGGTAACGAGTGCTTCGGGCAGCACAATGGAGGTGAGGTTCTCGAGGCGGAGGAAGGCATTCTGTCCGATGCGGGTGGCTGTGCGAGGCAACTTGATGCTGGTGAGAGTGACGCACTTGTTGAACATGTAGTCACCCACTTCGTTGTCGGCGGTAGTGTAGCTGACCTTGCTTGTTTCGTAGTAGTGGTCGTCGCTGGCTACGATGGTGGCATCAGAGAGGTCTAGTTCGGCAAGGACGCCTTCATAGGTTTCGCTCGACTTGAGACCAGCTGTCATCATTTGGCGTAGGAAGAGGATGTCGGCACCATTGAGTGGACCGTTGACCTTCAACGATGTGGTTGTGGCTTTGGCTGTTGCATCAATGTAGTTGGAGAGCGTACCGGCCTCAGTGGTGGTCACTGTAATGGTTTCGGCAAACGAAATCTGGCAAGCAACTGTCAGTAAGGCTGCTGCAAGGAATTTTGGGGTAAAGATTTTCATATATTTTTTGGTTTTAGTTTTATATTTTTATTTTTTCGTAATACCGTAATACCGGGATACCGTAATACCGAGATAACGTAATCCCGTATTCCTCAAGAACATCATTCCAATTCTTCGAGCACATATTGCGAGTGTGATTTGTTTCGGAGAACCCAGAGCACATATTGGATATCAACCATGATGTTGCGCATGGCAGCGGGATTCTTACGGTAGATGGAAGAGAGACCTGCTTCCTGTCGGTCGAAGTTGAGGCCGATGAGTTCGCCCTTGGCATTGACGACGGGGCTGCCCGAATTGCCTGAGACGGTTTCGGCATTGGCCAACAGACAGCAATGCACGGGGATGCCCTTCTTGCTGCTGAAGTCCTTGACCTTGCCAGGAGCGAGGCGCATGGTCTTGTTGGCATCGTACTCCTTGACCTTGTCGTGAAGCATATCACTGTAGGCACGCATATAAGTGCTGTAAAGTTCAGTTTGGCGACGTGCGTAAGGCGTCTTGTCCTTGCTGATGCGAGCCACACGGTTGCGATAGAAGGCGAGACAGAGATTGTAGAGCGTGTCGTTCTGTAGGGCTTCGGTGCCTTGTTCGATGGCGTTGTCGAGGAAGGCACTGACTTTGACGGGATCGGTGAGCAGCGACTGGGCATAGAGGCGGTCCATGTCGTAGGGTTGACGGAAGATGTCTTCCAGGTATTCGGGATCCATCTCCTTTAAATAATAAGGAAGAAGAGTCTTCATCATACCGCAATCCTCTTCAAGGTCGAATTGGCGGAAGAAGTCGTCAGCAATGCGTCGTATCTCCTTCATTTCGTTCTGCATTGCCTTGTCGCGGTTCTGCCGATGGGCCCGGTCGATGTTGAGAAGTTTCTCGAACTTGCCGGCGAAGGGCAGGATGGTGGCGCCACTGCTGACCACTTGGTTGAATACTTCTTCAGCATGGTTGTAGCGAGTCAATTGCTTGTAGTTCTCGTGCATATCCTCGATGAGGGTAGCGCCATATTCCTGCTGGCGTTCAGGAGAAGCGTTGATCCAAGCCTGTAGGGCATCGTCATCCTGTTTGCGCAAACGGACAAGGTCACTTTTGCGTGTGCCGTTGATTTCACCGCGTGCACGGGTGTAGGTGTTGTTGATGCTGCTGATGCGCACACCATAGGCCGAACGTTTCTCTCCTGTTGCTTTTGCCTGACATGCTTTCAGGTAGTCCATCTTAGCCTTTGTGACCTCCATACGGAAGCGGGTGTCGTTGTTGACAATCTTGTCGATGGCAAACCAGGGTATGTGCTTACGTGTCTGCGAAGGGAACCCTGCTACCATGATGAAGTCGCCTTTTCGAGGCGCTTTCTTGGCAATCTTGAGGTGGGAGATGGGACGATAGGGAATGTTGGTGGGCTTGTATGACGTTGAGAGGCCAGCTTTGTTGGCATAGACACGGAGGATGGCAAAGTCGCAGGCATAGCGAGGCCATTGCCAGTTGCTGTCATCGCTTTCCAAGGCGAGTGATGCAGGGGGACTGGCCACGATGCGCACGTCGTGGAAAATCTTGTAGCGAGCCATGACGTATTGCTGACCTCCCATCATGGCATAGACTCGTGTCCCTTCGTTACCCGTGTTCTTGGCTGCCTTGGCAAGGCGGGCAGCCCTTTCTGCGAGGGAGTCGGCTCTTACTTTGGCTGACAGTCCGTCGAGGCCTTTGGAGAGTTGGTCAGTGATGTCGTCGCAAGAGAGCAACTGGTTGACCTGCAGGTTGCGAAGTGGTGCTTCCTGTTCACGGCTTTCGGCCCAGCAGCCGTATTTGACGTAGTCGTTCTCTTCAGTGGAGATGTCCTTGATGTAGCGGCTCACGCAGTGGTAATTGGTGATGAT
>JAGCNQ010000014.1 GCA_017645845.1 Bacteroidaceae bacterium | reverse complement strand
GCAACAGAAGCTGTTGAAGAATTCTTTGACAACGACCTCTTTGCTGCCACAGCTGATGTGACTGCCGATGGCACTCAGTACTGCCTTGCTAACAAGACAGAGGGTGTAGGTTTCTATCAGGTTGAGTCAGGCGTCGTGATTCCTGCAGGCAAGGCTTACTTGGTAGTTGAGGCTCCTGCCGGTCAGGCAAAGACTTTCTATGGCTTCGACGATAATGCTACTGGCTTGAACAACGTTGACGCTAACGTTAACCTTAACGAGGCTATCTACAACCTCGCTGGTCAGCGTCTCAGCAAGATGCAGAAGGGTATCAACATCGTGAACGGGAAAAAGATTCTTAAATAAGAGACCCACCCCCGACCCCTCCCCTAAAGGGAGGGGCGGACCCCCTCTAACTCCCCCCTTAAAGGGGGAGAACATGAGGAAAGGCTAATACAAAAAATGTAAATAATAATCTAAGACCCAAACCCTCACTTGTCACCTCCCCCTTGGGGGGAGGATGAGAGGGGGCCTTTAATAGAATTAAGATAATGAAAAAGACATATATTTCACCTGAGTTGCTGATTATGCAGCTCGGCACAATTCACATGATGGCTGAGTCACTACCCATTGGTGGCGGTGGCAGTACTATCGATGACCCGAACGACATCCTCGTCAAGTCCTCTGCTACGACCGATATCAACCTTTGGGATAAGGAATGGTAAAGACCCCCTCTAACTCCCCCATGAAGGGGGTGGACTCATAAACTCCCTTTCTTTTTTGGGGGAGGTTTGGAGGAGGATTATAAGCACAGAAGCAGGGGACATTGTCCTCCTGCCTCTGTGTGTTTTCTTATGCTCTATAGTGGATGCTTGACCAATAATCAAGCGGGCTTCCTGTGTATGATAATTCAGAATAAAACCTAAAACATCTTGCTGACGCGCTGGATGCCAGCGACAAGGGCATCAACATCCTGACGGGTGTTGTAGAGGGCAAAGCTGGCACGACAAGTGCCCTCGATACCCAAGCGGTGCATCAAAGGTTCCGCACAATGATGACCAGTACGAATAGCGATTCCGAGACGGTCGAGTAGGGTGCCCATATCAAGGTGGTGGATAGCCCCCCCGGCCCCCTTTAGGGGGAGATGTACGAGGAAACTTATTACGGCATCGTGCTTGCTGATGTCTTTAGGGCCGAAGATATGCATCCCCTCTATCTCCATCAAGCGCTGAAAAGCGTAAGCGGTCAGGTCGCGTTCGTGAGCCTCGATGGCTTCAAAACCTATCGAGGATACATAGTCGAGTGCCCTTGCAAGGCCAGTGGATGCTACATAATCCGGCGTGCCGGCTTCGAACTTGAAGGGTAACTCGTTGAATGTGGTGTGCTCGAAGCTGACCGTCTTAATCATCTCGCCGCCTCCCATGTAGGGCGGGATGCGGTCGAGCCACTTCTCTTTGCCATAAAGCACGCCGATACCTGTGGGGCCGTAAATCTTGTGGCCACTGAAAGCAAAGAAGTCGCAGTCGAGCTCCTGCACATCAATGGGTATGTGGGGTGTGCTCTGTGCACCATCAATGAGGACGGGTACATCGTGCTCGTGAGCAATGCGGATGATGTCGCGAACAGGATTGATGGAGCCCAGGACGTTGCTGACGTGTGTGATGCTGACGATGCGTGTGCGCTCGTTGAAAAGTTTTTCGTACTCTTCCATGCAGAGCTGGCCATCGTCCGTGATGGGCACAACGCGAAGACGGATGCCCTGACGGGCCTGCAGGAGCTGCCAGGAGACGATGTTGCTGTGGTGCTCCATCTCGCTGAGGATGACCTCATCGCCCTCCCTCATGAAAGCCTGTCCGAAGCAGGACGCCACGAGGTTGATGCTCTCTGTGGTGCCGCGCGTGAAGACAATCTCGGCCGTGCTGCGGGCATTGAGGAAACGGCGTACCGTCTCGCGCGATGCCTCGTGCAACTCGGTAGCTTGCTGCGATAGGAAATGCACGCCACGATGCACGTTGGCATTGACGTTGTAGTATTCCTCTGTCATCGCCTCAACGACCTGTCTCGGCTTCTGCGTTGTCGCCGCATTGTCGAGATAGACCAAGGGGTACTTCCCGTATATGTTCCGCTCCAAGATTGGAAAATCTTTCCGCGCTAATTCACAAGTCATAATAAATTATTCATTCTTGGATTATAACTTTCTCCCCCTTCATGGGGGAGTTAGAGAGGGGTCGCATAGTTTGCATCCTTCACATTTGCTGAGTTCGCCCCTGAGTCGCTTATCAACCAGCACATGCAGGCGGTCGCGGAGTGATTCGAGGGGAATATTTTCGATGACTTCGGTGATAAAAGCGGCTTTGAGCAGCAGGCGTGCTTCCTGTTCATCGATGCCGCGCTGCCGCATATAGAAGAGGGCGGCTTCGTTCATCTGCCCAACCGTACTGCCGTGGCTGCAACGCACGTCGTCGGCATAGATTTCAAGCATCGGTTGGGTGTACATACGGGCTGAACGTGTGGCACATAGGTTGGCATTCGTCTCGCGGCTCACGGTCTTCTGTGCTCCCTCGCGCACCAGCACTTTGCCGGCAAAGGCACCTACGGCATTGTCATCGAGGACGTATTTGTAAAGTTCGTCAGATTGACAGGCCGGAGCCTGATGGTCAATGAGCGTATTGTTATCCACATGCTGCATCTTGTCGGCAATGACACAGCCATTGGCCGTCACCTCGCTGCCCTCGCCCTGAAGTCGGACATCAAGGCGGTTGCGGGTGTGGCCATTGAAGAGCGTCAGGTTGGTGTGATGCAGGCGGCTGTTGCGTCCCTGCTGTACAAAGACACTACTGTAGCGTGTGCAGAGCAGGTGCGTCTCTTCCACCTCGTAGAGGCTGAGGTGCGAGCCATCGCTCATCACGACTTCGATAACTTGATTGGTCAGGAAGCGGCTTTGGCTGGCTGCACGGTCGGTGATAATGACATCGGCTTGGGCCAGTTCGTCCATTACGATGAGGATGCGACGACTGACCATCGTGTTCTGCTCACCTTTCAGCAGATTGCTAATTTGTATAGGGTGTTCCACCTTTGTGCCTCGTGGTACATGAACAACCAATGTATCGATGCTGAGCAGGGTGCTGAGCGCTACGATGCTATCGGTCGTATCTGCAACCTTATTATATAATACACGTACGCGAGGCTCTGCATCCGCAATGCGGAAGCAGTAGGGTGGTAATTGGCCGGCAATTGGCGTGAGCGCAATACCATAGTTTGGCGAGAAGTCGGCTTCGACCTTTGCATAGCGGTAGCGTTCCACTTTCGGCGAAGGAAACCCTTGTGCAGAGAATGTCCGCATCGCATCCTCTCGCTGGGCATTCATCTCGGAACAACTACGTGCAGAAATTGTGTCCCGCACCTCGTTGTAGAAGTCTATGTATTGCCTTATTGCTTCCATCCTTTTTCGTTATAACAATATTACGTCATAACATTTTAGCTGTTCTTCAACCAATCAAAACCACGGCTCTCAATCTCTGTGGCCAACTCGGGCCCTCCCGTCTTTACGATGCGACCATCGATGAGCACATGCACGACATTCGGCTTCAGGTAGTCAAGCAAACGTTGGTAGTGCGTAATGACGATGGCGCTGGAATCGGGGCGACGCAATTTATTGAAGCCCTCGGCTACAATGCGCAGGGCATCTACATCGAGTCCGCTGTCCGTCTCATCAAGAATGGTAAGCTTTGGTTCGAGCATTGCCATTTGGAAAATCTCATTACGCTTCTTTTCGCCACCCGAGAAACCCTCGTTCACGCTGCGACTTGCCAACTTGCTGTCAAGTTCGACGATGCTGCGCTTCTGTCGCATGAGTTTAAGGAAATCGCCAGCCGGCATTGGTTCGAGGCCTTGATACTTGCGCTTGGCATTCAGGGCGGCACGCATGAAGTTGACCATCGACACACCTGGAATCTCCGTCGGCTGCTGGAAACTCAGGAATATGCCTTCATGAGCTCGCTCCTCGGGCTTGAGTGAAAGCAAGTCCTTGTTGTCCCAGATGATGCTGCCTTCGGTCACCTCGTAGGCCGGATGCCCCACGATGACGTTGGACAGGGTGCTCTTACCCGCTCCGTTTAGTCCCATAATGGCATGCACCTCGCCATCTAGCACCGTCAGATTGATGCCCTTCAGTATTTCTTTGCCGTTGATACTGGCATGCAGGTTCTCTATCTTTAACATGTATTTTTTTATTTCAAGCGCAAAGGTACAACAATAAAGTGAAAAATGATATATGAAAAGTGAGAAATAGTCAGCAAGGCCTTTTTGTAGGCAACTTGAAGACCTGTTGCACTTCACGCACGGCTTCAGGAGTCATGCCGTCGGGCTCAAAGCCCATGGATTGGGCACACATGTATATATTCGCTGCTTTACAAAGCACATCGGTTTGGTCAAAGGCATCCATGATGTCCTGTCCCACTGCCAGTGTGCCGTGTTTCTCCCACAGTACTACATCGTGTTCTTTTATCTGCTCCAATGTGGCCTCAGCCAGCTCCACACTTCCGGGCAGCTTGTACGGTACGATGCCGATGCCCAATGGAGCAAAGGCCAAGGTCTCAGGTATCATCGACCAGAGCACACGCGTCATCTCACCTGGGCGCAGGAACCGTTCGTTGTGACTCATGGCCACCAGTTCGATGGGGTGGGTGTGGAGTGTGGCTTTGTAGGTACTGCCTGTCTCCAGAAGATAGTTTTGTAGCACCAGATGCGAGGGAAGTTCGCTGGTAGGCAAGACGGGTTCGTCAGCAATTATCTCATACGATGCGCAGTCGGGACAGATGCGGATGATTGCTCCGTTTTGCATAGGGAAGCGTGCAAGGTCGCGCATACGTTTGCCTGTACCTTTCGCATAGAAGTATTGGCCCTGCAGATGGGGAAGCGTCTTGCCTATCTGTCTGACGGGTGCAATAGCAGACAACGAGGCTATTTCCTCGTCAATGTGTTCCGTGATGTTCACGGTAATGTTGCCGCCGTTACGTTCAGCCCATCCTTTCTGCCACAGGTAGCCTGTGACTTCGGCCACTTGGTCGATAACAGCGCGCAGGACGGGGCGGGAATAGAGGATACTATTCATTATATTAAAATAATTGCGGCACAAAAGTGCTGAATATTAGAACGATGATTCCGCAAACAAGCACAGCGATGGTCTTCTTGGAACACCCTTTCCATTCCTTCAGAATGATACCCCACACATTGCTGAAGGTGACGTTGAGTGCCATGAGAATGCAGAAGGAGAGTGTGTCCATCGTACCACCGGCCTCGAAGAAGCTACGGCCCAGTGACAGACCGAAGAATTGGCTATACCACAGTGCACCGGCCAATGCGCAGAAGAACAAATTGCTTCCCCACACGGATGTTTTGCAGTAATCACTCCATGTCTTATTCTTCGTATTTTGGTAAAAGCAGTAGATGGCATTCGTGAGGAAACCTCCCAGTGTTACGAGCAGCGTGGCAGGTAAAGTCTTGAACATGTCGGGAGTATCAGCAAAGTGAATGCCTTTCCCGAACTCCAATCCTACATTGAAGCAACCGCTCATAAAACCTGCCAATAGGGCAATGACCAGTCCCTTGGGAAAGTTGAAGTCCTTCACTGCAGCTTTCTTCTCTTCTTCCGAGAGGGATGCGCTCTTCATGTTTCCTGCCACACCTATGATGGCGATGCCGATAAGTGTCACAACCACTCCGAGGATAACTGCATAAGTAAGGGACTCCAAAGCATTCAGTTCGGGGAAGAAGGCGTTTAATAGCACTGGTCCCATGATCGTTCCGAGTGCAGCGCATGTTCCGAGTGCAATGCTCTGACCAAGTGCGACTCCCAAATAACGCATCGAAAGACCGAATGTCAATCCGCCTATGCCCCAGAGGATGCCAAAGAAGATGGTCATCCAAATGCTCTTTGATTGGTCGGCAGTGAACAGTTCAAGGAATGAGTGTCCTTCGGGAACAGCCAGCATAACTCCTAGCAAAGGGAACAGCAGCCAAGCAAAGACACCCTGTACTATCCAATAGCTTTCCCAACTCCATTGCTTGATGCGGTTAATGGGAACGTAGCTGCTCGACTGGCAGAATGCCCCGATAGCAATGATAAGTAGTCCAATAAGAATATTCATGTATCCGCCCTGTTTATCTATTGCTTGTTACTTCCGCTTCATACTTCTCTACCTCGGCGATGAATGCATTACCTACGGGTACGTCATTACGCTGGCAGAACTCGTCATAGACTGCGTTCCAAGGCAGAGCCTTTGCTTCTTCAAGCAGAGCGAGGCTTTGGAAACCCTTACCCTCCAACTCATATTTACTAATCTGTGCCGTAGGTTCCAGCAAGGCACGTATCATGCACTTCTGAGCGGCACGAGAGCCGGTTACGTAAGCACCGACACGGTTGATGCTGCCATCGAAGTAGTCGAGGCCATAATGTACACGGTCCATTGCATTTGCACGTACGATTTCCTGGAAGAGTTCCAATGTTGGGTCGTCCATTAGGGTGACGTGGTCACTATCCCAACGAACGGGACGGCTCACGTGCAGCATCAGTTCGGGAACAAACTGCAGTACGGCACTTACTTTGTCGGCAGGACTTTCTGTAGGATGGTAGTGACCTGTGTCGATGGTCAGAATCTTGTTATTCTTCGCGGCATATGCAGTGTAGAAGTCGTGGCTTCCCACCGTGAAGCTCTCCAATCCGATACCGAAGACCTTGCCTTCGATACTGTCCTTCATCATAGGTTGTGGCTTGGCAAAGATCTGGTCGAGCGAGTCTTTCAAATAATGCCGATAAAGGAAGTGATTGACACTTTGGTCTTTACAACCGTCGTGTACCCATAGGTTCATGAGACACGGATCTTCCTGTGCTTCGCCCATCGCATTAGCAATTTCGCGACAACGCTTTGTGTGTTCAATCCAAAAATCGCGGATACCCTTGTCGGGATTAGCCAGCGACAGGTTGCCGCTCTTCGGGTGGGAGAAAGAGGTGCTGTTGAAGTCGAGTTTCGTATTGTTTTCCTTGCCCCATTCAATCCAACTCTGGAAGTACTCTATAGTAACTTCGTCGCGATCTACAACCTTTCCCTTAAAGTCGCCGTATATTTCGTGGAGGTTCAAACGATGGTTGCCGGGGATGAGGCTCTTGGCCTTGAGGATGTCGCTGCGCAACTCGTCAATATTGCGTGCCTTACCTGGATAGTTTCCCGTACTTTGGATTCCACCGGAGAGTGTACCGGCTTGTACCTCGAAGCCTACTACATCATCGGCCTGCCAGCAGTGCATGCTCAAGTGGAAGTCTTGCAGTTGTGACAATACTTTCTCGGTGTCGATGCCGAACTCAGCGTAACGCTCTTTCGCCAGTTCGTAGGCTTTTGTAATGTTCTCGCTTTTCATAACAGATTTTCCTTTATTGAGTGATGTTTATGTATTTCTCGTATGCTTTGTCCCATTCTGCGGTGTCGTTGGGTAGGTAAGTCTTCATCTCGATGCTTTCTGCGATGATACGCCGCATTTGGAAAATGTCGTTAACTAAACCTGCTGCCTTTGCTTGTAGCATGATGTTGCCGATGGCCGTTCCTTCCACAGGTCCTGTCAGTATGGGCATACCCAGACTGTTGGCCGTCATCTGCATCAAGTATTGATTGTACGTGCCACCGCCGATGACGTGGAGTTTCTCAATGGGGAAAGGTGCCAGTTCGCGCAGATAACCTACCACTTGCCGATAGCGCATAGCGAGACTTTCGAAGATGCAGCGTGCCATCTGGCGATAGTCTTCCGGAATAGGTTGGTTCGTTTCATGACAGTACTCCTGAATGGCCTCTACCATACTTGTCGGGTTGGCAAAGCGCGGGTCATCAGGATTGATGAATGTGCGGAACGGTTCGGCCGACATGGCTTCGCGGTTTATGTCGTTCACATTTTCAGGTGCGTCAGTCCATTCCTGACGACAGCGTTCCAACAACCACATACCGCAGATGTTTTTCAGGAAACGGGTGGTGCCTTCTATGCCGCCCTCGTTAGTGAAGTTATACTCGAAACTCTTTTCATTTATGATAGCATCGTGTGTTTCAATGCCCAAGAGGCTCCAAGTGCCACAGCTCAGGTAAGCATATCGTTCGTCCTGCGCAGGAACGGCAGCAACAGCAGAGGCAGTATCGTGCCCTGCAACTGCCACTACGGGAATGGGGCCAAGGCCCGTCTGTCGCTGTACCTCTGGAGAGAGAATGCCTACCATTTCGCCAGGGGTCACGTAACGGCCAAATTGTTCTTCCTTTAGACCGATGGCTTCTATCAGTTCGGAGTCGATGCGTTTTGTACGCGGGTCGAGCATCTGGCTTGTGCTCAATATTGTGTATTCACACACAGCATTGCCTGTGAGCATATACATCAGGGCATCGGGGATGAACAGTATCTTGTCGGCGGCCTCTAGTGCAGAGTCGTTATGACTTCGCATGGCAAAGAGCTGGAACAACGAGTTGAAGTTCATGAACTGAATGCCTGTCTTCCCGTAAATGCGCTCCTTAGGAATCAGTTTGAAGTACTCTTCCATTGCTCCTTCAGTATGCGGGTCTCGGTAGCAATAGGGATTGCGCAATAGTCCTCTATCCTTACCCACGCATACAAAGTCCACCCCCCACGTATCTATACCGATGCTTGCCAAAGGGATGCCTTTCTCGGCTATGGTCTTCAGCCCACGGATGATTTCATTATAGAGAGCATAGATGTCCCAAAAGAAGTGCCCTCCTGTCTCGATGATGTGATTTGGGAAACGCGTCAGTTCTTGCTGTTGCAACTTCCCGTTGCAGATGGAACCCAGAATGGTACGTCCACTGGTGGCTCCTAAATCAATAGCAAAAAAATAGGTTGTGTTGTTCATATTATCCTACTGCTCCTTCAAGACTGACACCAAGGAGTTTCTGCGCCTCGACTGCAAACTCCATAGGCAGTTTGTTAATAACTTCTTTGGCATAGCCGTTGACGATGAGCGAGACAGCCTCTTCGGTTGAGATGCCTCGCTGGTTACAATAAAAGAGTTGGTCTTCACTGATTTTGCTGGTGGTTGCTTCATGTTCCACTACCGCTGTATCGTTGTGCACATCCATATAGGGGAAAGTATGCGCACCGCATTTACTTCCGAGCAGCAAAGAATCACAACTGCTATAGTTGCGGGCACCATCGGCAGTCGAAGCCACTTTAACAAGCCCTCGGTATGCATTCTGACTGCGCCCTGCGCTGATGCCTTTGCTAATGATAGTGCTACGGGTGTTCTTCCCAATATGTATCATTTTTGTTCCCGTGTCGGCCTGCTGATAATTATTCGTCACCGCAACACTATAAAATTCTGCCTGGCTGCCGTCACCCGAAAGAACGCAACTGGGATATTTCCATGTGATGGCACTACCTGTCTCAACCTGTGTCCACGAAAGTCGGCTGTTTGCACCGCGGAGATGGCCACGCTTAGTGACGAGGTTAAGGACTCCGCCCTTGCCCTCGCTGTCGCCCGGATACCAATTCTGTACGGTGCTGTACTTTACTTCGGCGCGTTCCTTTACTACAATCTCCACGATGGCAGCGTGGAGTTGATTCTCATCGCGCATCGGTGCAGTACATCCCTCAAGGTAGCTGACGTAGGCATCGTCATCGCATACGATAAGTGTCCGCTCAAACTGACCTGTACCACGGGCATTGATGCGGAAATAGGTGCTGAGTTCCATTGGGCAGTGGACACCCTTGGGGATATAAACGAAGGAGCCGTCGCTGAAGACGGCAGAGTTGAGGGCGGCAAAGAAATTGTCCTTGTAGGGAACGACACTGCCTAGATATTCGCGTACCAAATCAGGATGCTCTCGCACCGCCTCGCTGATGGAGCAGAAGATGATTCCCTTTTCACGCAATTTCTCGCGGAAAGTTGTCTTAACGCTCACTGAATCCATAACAGCATCGACGGCAGTTCCAGCCAGTGCCATACGCTCCTCCAAAGGGATGCCGAGTTTGTCGAAAGTCTTCATGAGCTCCGGGTCGATAGCATCCTGCCCTTTACCCCTTTGCCCCTTCGACTTTGTAGGGTCAGCATAATAGGATATATCCTGGTAGTTAATGGGTGGCATTTTCAAATGTCCCCAAATGGGTTGCTCCTGAGTGAGCCAGTAACGAAAGGCATTCAAGCGAAACTCAAGAAGCCAATCGGGTTCTCCTTTCTTTTGGGAGATGAGACGCACAACGTCTTCCGAGAGTCCCTTCTCAATGATGTCCGTCTGCACATCAGTGGTGAAGCCGTATTCGTACTTCTTCTCCGCCACCTTGCGCACGAAACTGTTCCTCTCAGTCATTGACCGTTCCTTTCTCCCCTTCTTGGGAGGGGTTGAGGGAGGGTTTTAATATCTTGAAGACATATTCCGGCACAGCTTTGAGGGGGCGGCATAACTCTGATTTCTGCATGGTCTCTTCTTTTATCATATTTATGGAAGAGAAGAACCAAATAAGTGCTCCCAGTATAAGGGCATACTTCGCCAATCCGAGGATGCCACCCAGCAGTCGGTTGAGAAATCCCATGACAGACAATTTGTTCAGCAAAGATGTAAGCAGTTTACTAATCAACTCCGCCAAGATAGGCACGATGACCCACAACAACACAAATGCCACTGCCTTGCAAAACATTGGCATTGACAGATAATTGCCCAACATTTCTCCCACCTGCTGGTAGTAGAGACAGGCAATGACATAGCCTATCACGAAAGCAGCAAGCGAGATAATCTGCTTAACAGCTCCCGAAATAAGTCCGACGATAAAACCGACGGCTAGAAGAATGAGCAGAAGAATGTCCACTTACAGCGTTGCCTTGATTTCTATCTCCTGGAATGTTTCTATCATATCACCTTCGCGCAGGTCGTTGTAGCCTACCAGCGATATACCGCACTCGAAGTTGGTGCTGACCTCCTTGACATCGTCTTTGAAACGCTTGAGTGCGTTGATGGCTCCGGTAAAGACCACAATGCCATCGCGGATGACGCGTGCCTTGTTGGTGCGGCTGACTTTTCCATCTACAACGTATGCACCAGCCACAGTACCCACCTTGGTGATGTGATATACCTGACGTACTTCGACCTGTGCTGTCACCTCTTCTTTGATTTCGGGTGAAAGCATGCCTTCCATAGCATCCTTCACCTCCTCGATAGCATCATAAATGACACTGTAGAGGCGGATATCAACATCCATTTGGTCTGCCAGACGGCGTGCTGCGGCAGAAGGACGTACTTGGAAGCCGACGATGAAGCAGTTCTCTGCTGCGGCTGCCATGTTGACATCGCTTTCGCTGATTTGACCAACGGCCTTGTAGATGACGTTGACCTGAACTTTTTCTGTCGAGAGTTTTATAAGTGAGTCGCTGAGTGCTTCAATAGAGCCGTCCACGTCGCCCTTGACGATGAGGTTGAGTTCCTGAACGCCACCCAGGGCAATGTTGTGAGCGAGCTCTTCAAGACCGCGACGCTTCATGGTGCGCAAGCCTTGCTCGCGTGCCAACTGTTCACGCTTGTTGGCAATCTCGCGTGCCTCTTGGTCGGATTCCATGACATGGAATGTATCACCTGCCTGCGGTGCACCGTTGAGGCCAAGAACTGTTGCTGCCTGTGAAGGGCCGATTTCCTGTACACGTTGTCCACGTTCGTTGAGCATCGCCTTGACACGACCGTAGTTTGTACCTGCAAGTATGATGTCGCCCACATGCAACGAACCATTGCTGACGAGCACCGTAGCCACATAGCCGCGACCCTTGTCCAAACTGGATTCGATGATGGAGCCAGTAGCTTTGCGGTTGGGGTTGGCCTTTAGGTCAAGCATTTCAGCCTCGAGGAGCACCTTCTCTAAGAGTTCTTCCACACCAGTACCCTTTTTGGCACTGATGTCTTGACTTTGGTACTTACCACCCCATTCCTCAACGAGGAAATTCATAGCAGCCAGACCTTCCTTTATCTTATCGGGATTTGCTCCGGGCTTATCAATCTTGTTGATGGCAAAGACGATGGGCACATTTGCAGCCGTAGCGTGCGCAATTGCCTCCTTGGTCTGCGGCATGATGTCGTCGTCGGCAGCCACAATGATGATGGCGATGTCGGTAACCTGTGCACCACGGGCACGCATAGCGGTGAATGCCTCATGACCAGGTGTATCAAGGAAGGTGACATGACGTCCGTCATCGAGTGTGACATTATAGGCACCGATGTGCTGCGTGATGCCGCCTGCCTCACCGGCAATGACGTTGGTCTGACGGATGTAGTCGAGCAACGAGGTCTTACCATGATCCACATGACCCATGACTGTAACGATGGGAGCGCGTGGTACAAGATCCTGTTCGTCGTCCTCTTCTTCGCTGACGGCAGCACTGACTTCAGCGCTGACATATTCTGTGGTGAAACCGAACTCCTCGGCAACAAGGTTGATGGTTTCGGCATCCATGCGCTGATTGATGCTGACCATGATGCCGATGCTCATACAGGTGGCAATAATTTGGGTGACTGGTATGTTCATCATCGTGGCAAGTTCGTTGGCGGTGACAAACTCAGTCAGTTTGAGTACCTTGCTCTCTGCTGCCTCGTTGGCCATTTCCTCCTCCATACCCTGACGGATGGCTTCGCGTTTTTCTCGACGATATTTGGCACCCTTGCCCATCTTGCTGCTCTTGTTTGTAAGGCGAGCTAAAGTC
Organism: Bacteroidaceae bacterium; assembly: GCA_017645845.1. Taxonomy (GTDB): domain Bacteria; phylum Bacteroidota; class Bacteroidia; order Bacteroidales; family Bacteroidaceae; genus Physcousia. The sequence continues at coordinate 5,217 of JAGCNQ010000014.1, read as the reverse complement.
TCACGTACCTGCTTTGCAACTTCTTCGTCGCTTACCTCAGGCTGAAGAGGCATTTGTTTGGGATGGTTCTTCTGCTTCTTACTCTTTCCGCCACCGTTCTGATTCTGCATCTGGTTCGAGCCATTGTTTTTCTTTTGGCTTGCTTGCTGCTGATTCGCTACGGCATTAACATCAACACGCTCCTTGCCAACGCGAAGGCGTTTCTTGCGGTCACCTCCTTGATTGCTACCTTGACCTTCCTGCCCGTTACGTTCACGACGACGCTCTTCGTGCGATTTCTTCTTCGGGCGAGTATTCTGGTTCAGGCTACTCAGGTCAATCTTTCCCTTGATAGTCAGGTTTGGAATTGCGCTGGCATCCGGTTTGAGGCGGAACACTTCTTCCTCTGGTTTTTCTACAGACTTTTCCTCTTGTATTTCTTCAGTTTCTGGTGTAACAAGATTTTCATCCTGCTCAACTGGTTGATCGGCCACTTCCTTCTGTTCGGCTGCAGCGACTTTCTTCTTGGAGGCAGCAGGCTTTTCTTTCGAAGCAGATTCTGCAGCCGTCTTCTTCTGAGCAGGCTCTTTCTTTACCTTCTCTTCTACAGATTTAGGTTCGGATTTCTTTCCTTCTTCTGTTGCAACAGGTTGTACTTTTGGCTTGGTTTCGGGTTCAGCCTCGGTCTTTGGAACTTCGGTTTTTTTCCCGCCCAAATCAATACGTCCCAATATTTTGGGACCTGCCACCTTTGGCGCCTCTATCTGTACTTCCTCCACAGGCTTTGGCTTTGGTGTTACCTTGCGTTCCTTAGCTTGGCCTATGTGTTGCTGAATGAGTTGTGTAGCCTCCTTACGCAGCCCCTTATCGGAGCTGAATTCGCCCTGTAGTGCAGCGTATTGTTCCTCAGTAATCTTAAAGTTGGGGTTGGCCTCAACTTCATTGAAACCTTTCTTTTGGAGAAACTCAACAGCTGTCTGCAGTCCGATGTTGAACTCTTTTGTAACTTTATTTAATCTGATGCTCATATATAAGAGTGAAGAATGAAGAGTTAAGAGTGAAGAAATTTATGGTGAAGAATTATTATTTATTCGAACTCGGCCTGAAGGATACGCAGTACCTCATCAACGGTTTCTTCCTCGAGGTCGGCATTCTGCACAATCATGTCACGCTGTGCACCCAGGACACCACGTGCTGTCTCGAAGCCAATCTTCTTGAGTTCATCAATAATCCAAGGTTCGATGGCATCGGTAAATTCGTCAAGGCTTACGTCATCGTCTTCTGCTTCCTTATCTACTTCGCGGAAGACATCAATGGTGTAACCGACAAGCATACTTGCGAGCTTGATGTTAAGGCCACCCTTGCCTATGGCGAGTGACACTTGGTCTGGGTCAAGGAAGACCTCAGCCTTATGCTCCTCTTCGTTGAGTACCACACTATTGACACGTGCGGGATTCAGGGCACGGGTTATCATGAGTTGGGTGTTGGAAGTCCATGTCACCACGTCGATGTTTTCACCGCGCAACTCATGCACGATGCCACGCAGACGACTGCCCTTAACACCGACACAGGCGCCGACGGGGTCGATGCGATCATCATAACTCTCCACAGCAATCTTAGCGCGCTCACCTGGAACACGTGCAATCTTATGGATGGTGATGAGGCCGTCCTGGATTTCGGGTACTTCTGCCTCAAGCATACGTTGTAGGAAAGCAGGGTCGGTACGGCTCAGGATGATACGAGGTTTTCCACCGGTACTCTCCACGCGTGAGATGACGGCACGTGTAGTTTCTCCTTTACGGAAAAAGTCACTGGGTATCTGCTCCTGACGGGGCAGCAGCAGTTCGTTGCCCTCCTCGTCCAAGAGGAGTGTTTCGCGCTTCCAAGTCTGATAGACTTCTGCACTGATGACTTCGCCCTCACGGTCCTTGTATTGATTGTAAAGAGAGTCGTATTCCAACTCCATGATACGGCTGGCCAGAGTTTGGCGCAACTGCAGGATGGCACGACGACCAAACTCGGACATATCAACACGCTGGCTGACTTCCTCATCTATTTCGTAGTCATCCTCAATCTGCTGTGCCTCGCTCAACGAGATTTCCTTGTTGGGGTCTTTGACTTCACCATCTGGCACAACGACACGGTTGTGGTAAATTTCGAAGTCGCCCTTGTCGGGATTTACGATGATGTCGTAGTTCTCATCTGAACCATGAATTTTAGCGATGACGTTGCGGAAGCATTCTTCCAGTACGCTCACTAGTGTAGCTCGGTCAATGTTGTTCTTTTCTTTAAAGTCGGCGAAAACCTCTATCATGTTTATCGCCTCTTTTGATTTTGTTGTTTTTGCCATTATATTAGTTATTACTATTTGACTATTTATTTGTGTAGTTAAGAAGTAGAGTAACTATCGCGCTGTAACGCTTAGTAGTTAAGCTGATACATTCAGTCGCCTAAACATTTGTTTTGACTTCTTTAACTTCTCCTCACTTTACCTTAATCAGGTATTTGGTATAGGCAACATCGTCGAAACGAAAGTCAGTGGGAACCTCTTTCGTGACAGGGCGCTTCTTGCCTTCTTCTTTCACCTTCTGTACGATGCCAAGTTGGAACCCTTCTTCGCTGACGCTGAGTAGCGTTCCTTTGAATTTGTGCCCGTCGTGTAGCTGTGTCTCCACTTCCTGGCCCACATGTATCTCGTATTGTCGATGCACGCGGAAGGGTTGTCCAAGGCCGGCACTGCCCACCTCGAGTTCATAGTCTTCCTCGTCACGGCTCAGACGTGATTCGATGTGTCGACTCAGGTCGGCACAATCTTCAATCCATACGCCATCGGCATGGTCTATCTCCACCACGATGCGGTCATCTGGAGAGATGTTGATGTCCACGAGGAAATACTCTTTGCCTTCAAGCCATTCTTCTACGGCCTGCTGCACTGCACTTTTGCTGATCATGTATCTTACGTTTTTTGTTTATTTAAAGAAAAGTGAGGAACTTTCGGAGCCCCTCACTTTCATCTTTCGCGTGCAAAGGTATGCTATTTCTGCGAAACGTGCAAATAATAAAGCAGAAAAAAGGCGGAACCGAGCGTAAAAAGCTCGCCTTAGTGCTAAAGCATCCGAGAATTTGCTGTATTTTTTCAAAAACAACCTTTTCTGACTGGAGAAACCTTAGATTGTCGTGAGTTCAACGATGACCTGCATCAGTCTTACCATCGGCCTCTCAAGCCCTCTCCTAACCTCCCTTGAGGACCAACTTATAACCTTAATGGACAGTGACTCAGAATTTTGTTCCTAGGTGTTCCCCCTAATGAGGGCACAGACTGCGTATGAGCGAAACAACATGTCGCTCTAGCGGGAGGATTACTATCCTCTGGCGGGAGGGATGCTTTAATATTGAGGCGCGTTGCTAAGGCGCGGATGTTATGCCCTGATAGTCTTTCTGGACTTGTTCGTAGCTCTGCAGGTTGCCGATGTCGTAGCGACGGCCCGGCATCTCCATTGCATGGACGGATGTCTGGGTGCAGAGCCAAGCGATGTAGCTGCCCGGAGCATCTACCCCACAGCCGCTCTCGATGCCTTTCTGAACAAGTCGTGCGTCTTCCCTAGTATAATAATAGAAGGGCGGCGTGCACCAGTGGGTATCCGGGGTGGGGGACTTCTCGGTCATGCGCAGGACGCGATCGTTTTCATCTATAGTTACGACACCGCACTTGAGTATTCGCTGCTCATCGGTTTCCCAGAAACGCATGATGCAGGAGGTCTGCTTCTCGTGGGCATAGCGAACGAAATGCTGCAGGCTGAAGTCCAGCAGGTTGTCGCCGGCAATGACGAGCATGTCGTCGTCCAAGCCAAGCCGGTCGATGGCAAACTGTATATCGCGGACGGCTCCGAGGCGCGTCTCGTTGCTCTCCGTTCCGTCGTCAACAACCGTCACCCGCTGCGTTTTCGTGGCAGTCCACTCCTGAAAGTGACGGGCGAACTTGTGGTTGGAGATGACGATGTACTCATCGACCAGGCCTGCGCCGTCGATGTCATCGATAAGCCAGTCAAGGATGGCTTTGTCGCCCACCTTAAGGAGGGGCTTTGGAAAGTTCTCAGTAAGAGGGTAGAGGCGGGTAGCATAGCCTGCCGCAAGAATTAAACATTTCATAATAGTATTTGAATAATCTGAGTATTCTGAATAATCCGATGCTTCACAGGATAGGGGCTACAGCCCATCGGCGCTTTCGCAGATGTGAACGCTGTATTTCCCTTCGAGGCTGGGGAATGCTGCAAGATATTCCTTTGTGACCTGGCGTGTGATGGCTGCTTCGTAGGATGGGTCGATTAGTGCCATGCAGCATCCCTTGAAGCCTGCACCACTGAAGCGTCCGCCGTAGATGCCGTCGGTGTGGCACATGATATCGTAGAGCATCTTCAGTTCGGGCGAACCTGTCTCCCAGTTGGAGATGCTGCTCTGTCCACTCTCGAAGCTGAGCCTGCCATAGGTCTCCAGGTCGCCGCGACGCCAGGCCTCGGCACCCTTCTCCACACGGTCGAACTCTGTGTACCAATGTTCCGCACGGCGTCGCCAGGTCTCGGGCAGACGTTCCTTGTACTGTTCGTACACCTCGCGCGGCACGGCACGCAGGTTGGCCTCATGGAATTTGCCGTACTCCATACCGGCGTATGCCATCAGTGCGTAGGCGGCGCTGCGTGCTTCATCGACGCGCATATTGAACTTACTGCCTGCCAGTGTACGCTCGATACCGCTGAAGAAGATGGCGATGCGGTAGGGCTTCATTTGGGGATGTGTGGGGATGAGTTCGTATTCGTCGGTCTTGGTGTCGAGGTAGAGCAGATGGTTCTTTTTGGAATAGACCTCACAGCTTTGGTCCAGCTTACCGCTGTTGACGCCGACATATTCATTCTCGGCTGCCATAGAGATGAGTATTAGCTCCAGGGGCTCGGGATGGATAAGATTGACGTGACAAAGTGCTTTGAGGAAGACAAGTGCCACCGCTGCCGACGACGACAGACCTCCGATGGGCAGGCTTCCCTCGATGACACCGCTCAGGCCATAGGTGAGCGGATAGCGTTCGCCAAGTTTGAGAGTCGCACCGCGAAGATAGTCTGCCCAGTCGTCACACTTATGGCGGGGTACGTCGCGGACGTGGAACTGGGCGCGCTTGTCGAACTGCAGGGAACAGAGTTCCACAACGCCGTTAAGTTTCGGACTATAGGCAAGATGGATGCCTTT
>JAGCNQ010000106.1 GCA_017645845.1 Bacteroidaceae bacterium | reverse complement strand
AGACTTTCCTGCGTTTCAACGGTGCAGGTCATGGCTATTATGTGTGGGTGAACGGTCAGTTTGTGGGCTATGCAGAGGACTCCTACCTGCCCAGCGAATTCGATGTCTCGGACTTTGTGCGTGAGGGCGAGAACAATGTCTCGGTGCAGATTTATCGCTTCACGAGTGGTTCCTTCCTGGAGTGCCAAGATTACTGGCGTCTGACGGGTATCACACGCGATGTCTATCTCTGGTCTGCTCCCCAGCAGCGCATAGGCGATTTCTTCTTCCAGACAACTTCGCTCAATGCGTCGGGCACTTCGGGAAAGGCCCGTTTGCAGGTCTCTCTCGAGGGAAACGACCTTCAAGACATGGAGTTGCAGATGATAATCAGCGACGGTTCCGAGATTATCAAGGAGGCTTCCCGCACACTCTCTACCTCGGCCAACATCAGCCAGAGCATTACGTTCTCAGACGTGGAATGTTGGAGCGCTGAGCACCCCAAACTTTATGACCTGACCATCCGTTTGCTCTCTGCTGAAGGCATACTGGTCGATATGCGTGCCTGCAAGATAGGCTTTAGGACAGTCAGTATCCGAGAAGACGGAGCCTTGCTCATCAACGGCAAACGCATTGTGGTGCATGGCGTCAATCGTCACGATATCAGTCAGGAGACTGGTCGTACTGTCAGCCGTGAGGAGATGCTGCAGGATGTGCTGACCATGAATCGTCTCAATGTCAATGCCGTCCGCACGAGTCACTATCCCAACAATCCCTATTTCTACGAACTGTGCGACCAGTACGGCCTTTATGTTCTTGCTGAAGCGGATGTGGAGTGTCATGGCGACATGGGTCTCTCGAGCAAAGAACAGTTCCGCGCACCGATGGTGGAGCGCAACGAGCGCCATGTCCGTACTCTTCGTAACCACGTCTGCATCTTTGGTTGGAGTGCGGGTAATGAGAGCGGTGGCGGCAACAACTTCCAGAGTGTGATGCAGGCCATCAAGGCTCTCGACACAAGTCGCATCACCCACTATGAGGGCAATAGCACGTGGAGCGATGTCACAAGTACGATGTATGGCAGCTACAACAATATGCTCTCAACAGCTAAAGACCGTCAGAGAGGGTATAAGAACGGCTCTTCGCAGCGTCCTCATATCCAATGTGAGAACACCCATGCAATGGGTAACTCGATGGGCAACCAAATAGACTACTTCCGCGATGTTTATGAGCCTTACGCCGCAATGGCAGGTGAGTTTGTCTGGGACTGGAAGGACCAGGGACTCCGTATGCCCATCTCTGGCAAAACGGGGAAGTACTACTGGGCTTACGGCGGTGACTTCGGCGACAATCCCAACGACGGAAGCTTCTGCTGCAACGGCGTTGTACTGCCGGACTGCACTCCGACAGCCAAGAGCTTTAACATGAAGGGTGTCTATCAGCCCGTTGACGTCCTGCTGCTCAATGCCGAGCAAGGAAAGTTCCGTGTCAAGAACAAGCTTCAGCAGACAAAACTCACAGGATATGACATACATTATATAATCAGCGAGGATGGCATAGGAATTGTCGACGGACTGCTTCCCGACCTTGATCTTGCGCCTTGGGACAGCACGACTATTACGATTCCTTACGATGGCATCACCTTTAAGCCGGAGAGCCGTTACACGATTCGCTTCTCCACAACCCTTCAGGAGGCCACGCCTTGGGCAGAGGCCGGCTATGAGGTGGCAGCATCGGAGGCTGTTATCCGTGAAGCGACAGCTCCGCAGCCCTATCACTATGAGGGCACTGATACACTCTCCGTGACCAGCAGTAGTGCTAGCAGTTATACGGTCAAGGGACAGAACTTCTCCGTTACCTTCTCCGGTGGAACGCTTTCGAGATACGCGCTCGACGGCACAGCGTTCATCAGTCAGCCCATCAAGCTCAACACCTTCCGCATCCCGACCGAGAACGACCATGCGCAGGAAGGCAATTGGGAGACGCTCGGGGTACGTTCCCTGACGATGACGAGCGGCACCTGGACGGTGGAGCAGGACGAAGCCAAGCAATGGGTTCAGCTCTCCATCACCGATACCTACAAGACGAGTACTTCGGCCTTGATTTTCACCGTTAACAAGCAGTTCCGCGTCTATCCCGACGGTACTGTCAGCGTGAGCACATTGACCACACCGAACAATGATGGTGCCGTTCTGCCCAAACTCGGATTCCGTTTCGAGATGCCTGCATCGGCAGAGAACATCACATGGCTCGGACGCGGTCCTTTCGACAGCTACAGAGACCGCAACTATGCCGCACACATGGGCATCTGGCATAGTACAGCCACCGAACAGTGGACGAATCATATCCGTCCGCAGGAAACGGGTAACAAGGAGGATGTACGTTGGCTTGCCGTTACAACGAAAGCCGGTAAGGGCCTGATGTATGCATCTCCTACTGGTATGGCAACGACCGTTGGCCATTGGCGTGCAGAGGAGGTCTATACGAGCCGTTATAATCGTAAGGGCCATCCGCACGAAGTCACCTTCCAGCGCAATACAATCGTGTCGCTCGATGCCTGGAACCGCGCACTCGGCAATGCTTCCTGCGGACCTGACGTGCTTGAAAAATACGAGAAGAAGCTCACACAGACACCTTTCTGCTTCATGATTCTGCCGATATTGGAGGAGAGCTCCGACACGGTTCTTGCACGCCGAGGCAGCTTGGGTTTGCCTGTCTGCCAGCCGGTCCGTTTCTCCGATAATGGTTACGGCTTTGCTGTGCTCAGTTCGGACAATCCGGAAGGTACGACCATCTATTACAGCCTTGACGGAGGTGAGTATCAGCCCTACACGGAACCTATTGACATGCGCCAGGGCGGCACTTTGAAAGCCTATGCAGCAGCCGATGGTCTGGCTCCAAGTATTGTGAGCGAGAAGGCCTACGGCTTCTTTGTGGATAAGTCAGACTGGAGCATCGTGAGCTACGACAGTCAGCAGGGCGGAAACGAGATTGCCGCCAATGCCATCGACGGTGACGAGAACACCATCTGGCATACCAGCTATAACGGTACACCTCCCGACTGCCCGCACGAGTTGGTCATCGACATGAAGCAGACCTATCGCGTCACAGCCTTCGCTTACAAGGGCCGCAAGGACGGTTCCAATGGCCGCGTGCTCCGCTATGAAGTATATTTCAGCAATAGTCCGCGACTTTGGGGAGAGCCGGCAGCAAGCGGTACCTTTACAAACTCTGCCGACAAGCAGACTGTCAACATCCCCTCCAAGCCCGAGGCGCGCTATATGAAGTTCCTTGTGCGTTCCGTGGTAGATGACAGGCGCTATGCCTCAGCTGCCGAGCTCTACATCGAGGCGGAGGCTATTGTCCCGAGCACGCATTGGTGGATATCTCCTATCGTCACTTCTCACCACTACCGCATCAGGGAGAAGCAATCAGGGCTTTGCCTGCATTACCAGACAAACGACAATGAAGGACATTTCTGTCTGGGCAAGTTCGATGAGAATGACAATTCCTACATCTTCACTTTCACCCAGGCAACGGGCTTCACGGCATTCTATAAGGTGAAAGCCGCTTCGCACTATATGTCATACGACAGTAGCTCAGGCTGGCGCATTATTTCCACGACGAAAGTTCCGACGGACAAGAACGGCTACATCCAGGTTGAGCGTCTCGAAAACGGACATGCCTATCTGCGTGCCGTCTGGCAGAACAGCAAGCACTTCGGCTTCGACTCCAGAAACGTAGGCAGTTATGTCTATGCAGACAAGTCAACTCCGGGCGAGTTCATCCTCGAGGACATCGACGAAGAGTCAGACGCAATTAATGACATTGAACAATCACCATTGACCTTTGAGCATTCAGTCTATGACCTGCAAGGCCGCAAGATAGGAAACGGAGAGTGGTCAAATGGTAATTTGCCAAAGGGTATTTCAATCATGCGCATGTCCGATGGCAAAGCAAGAAAAATACTGACTCCCTAAGGGGCCTGGTGTTCTTATGGTTTTTCCACAAACAAGGGGATGTGCCGTCTGAGTACATCCCCTTGTTCCCGTTTGTGGTTTTGTCTTCTGTTCCTATATCAAGACTTATTTGATGAGAGTCTGTGTGCAGTATTTCATCTCATCCATCCTTCCACGGCATATACTTTCTCAAGGAGTTTCCTTTTGTTTCCTTTCTTGTCTTTAAACCAGACTTCTATCCTGGCAGCATAATACTTGTTCCAATCTCCTTCGTAGATAGTGAATTCCTTGCAGTCCACAAGGCAGGCAAAGTGGTCTGTGCCCCTAACATGCTCAGTCGATTTCTCCCTAATACGACTTTTTGATAAAGGATAGTTCTCAGTTACTTCGTAGCATTGAAGCCAGATGGTTCCTTCGGGAAGGCTGGGATAGTAGAAGGAATACTCATATATGCCACCTTGGTAACTGTTTCGAACTTGTAGGTAGGTTGTCTGGTCTAACGAATCAACATCTGTAGCCAAATCTACACTGTCTGCTTTTGGTGTGTAGTATTCTAAGCCTTCAGGAATGGAATGCTCTAGGGAAAAACGTGTTGGAGCAGACTGTAGGCCTATTCCTAGTAAAGCAAAGGCGAAGATAATGATGTATCCCACAACAACGGCTATACAGAATTGCACGGTCTTCCGCATGTGTAAAAGGAATATGGTCGCTATGATGTATAAGAGTAATGTCCATTCGAGGATTCCTAAATAGAAGTCTGTTTTGATGGGATCGTCCATCATAATCTTCGTTGTTTCTACATAGCAGAAATAAATGACAACGGGAAAAAGGAACCATACATACGAAAGACAATCGCCCACCTTGCATAGAGCGCTGAGTATTTTCTTGAGAGAAATGTTCATAGACCCCATGACACTATATCTTGTAAACTCGTTAATCTCACAGAAAAACCTCTTCCCCATGGAGGAAGTTTTGTAGGGCACCGTTCTCGGTAAGGGTGGCTGTCGTGCCGGTTGAGATCTGACCGTCCTGAACTATCCATAGAGCATCGCTTAGGCGAAGGGCCATTCCTACATCATGAGTGCTCAGCAGGATGGTTTTGTTTGTTTCATGGGCCAGTTGCAACATAAGACGCAGTGTGCTGGCTTTGGCGTGGAAGTCAAGGAAGGCCGTGGGTTCGTCGAGCAGGATGATGGGTGTCTGCTGCGCTAGGGCTTTTGCAAGCAATGCCTTCTGCCGCTCTCCATCGCTCAGGGTGTCGATAGTGCGTCCGGCGAGACAGGTTATCCCCACCATCTCCATTGCCTCACCGATGATGGCTTGGTCCTTCTTGCTTAGCGTTCCGAAGAAACCAGTATAGGGCGAGCGTCCCATGCCCACCAAATCTTCAACCTTCATGTACGGTACCTCCACGCGTTCCGTCAGCACTACAGAGACAGCCCGGCTACGCTCGGAAAGGGAAAGTGTGAGGAGGTCGCTCCCTTGCAATAATACCTGGCCTGAGAGTGGTGGAAGAAAGCCTGCCAGGGTGCGTAGCAGGGTGCTTTTGCCCACGCCATTAGCACCGAGCAGACAGACCATCTGCCCTGCTCTAAGGGTTTGGTTGATGTCGGACAGAACGACTCTGTCACCGTAACCGACCGTGAGATGCTGAAGTTCAATCATTCGTAGGATGTGCAAAACTTGTATCCGAGACGACGGTATATCTGTTCGAGAGCGGGGAGTCTCTGTAGGAACTGCTCGTAGTCCTTCTCTTCCGGCTTGAGCCACTGCACCTCGCTCATAGCTGCCAGTCGGGGCAGCAGCATGAATTCAGCGTGGTCGGGGCTAATCACGTATTCCGACCACAGATTACACTGGACTCCCATGATGTACTTGGCCTCCTCCTTCGTCAGTTCTTCTGGAACAGGCTCCATGGCATAGACCTTGCTTAGTGGCAGATACCCGCCGATGCCCAGGGGTTGTGCGTCGCGGTTCTTCAGTTGGTAGTAGTCGAAGTAGCAGTTATTGTGGGGGGTCATGACCACCTGGTGGTGGAGCTTAGCCGCAGCCTTGCCGCCATCGTATCCGCGCCAACTCATGACGGCTGCATTCTCGCTCAGGCCGCCCTCGAGTGTCTCGTCCCAACCGATAATCTGACGTCCACGTTCGGCAAGGAATGCTTCCATCTCCTTATTAATATATGTCTGTAGCTGGGCTTCGTTCTTTAGGTCCAGCTCCTTCATCTTCGCCTGACACTTCGGACATGACTTCCAACGGACACGCGGACTTTCGTCGCCGCCGATGTGAATCAGCTTGCTTGGGAAGACGTCGCACAGTTCGCCATAGACTGTCTTGAGGAACTCCAATGTCTTTGGATTGCCTGCACAGAGCACATCGTCGGCAACGCCCCAGATGCTCCAGACTTTATAGGGACCGCCAGTGCAGCCTAGGTCGGGATATACGCTCAGGGCGGCAATCATGTGACCGGGCAAGTCAATCTCGGGAACTATCGTGATGTAGCGCTCAGCGGCGTAAGCGACGATGTCGCGCATCTCCTCCTGAGTGTAGTAGCCGGTCTCGGGCGTATCGTCATAGAGGGTGTTGTCAGGATCTGAGAGGCCAAGGTTCTTCCCGATGACAGTGCAGGGACGCACGCTGGCTTTTTGTGCTAGTTCGGGCAAAGCTTTCACCTCGAAGCGCCAGCCTTGGTCGTCTGTCAGATGCCAATGGAAACGATTGATGCCGTGCAGGGCAAGGATGTCGATGAACTTCTTAATGAAAGCCACAGGGAAGAAGTGACGGGCACAATCGAGTTCCGTGCCACGATAGGCAAAGCGCGGTGAGCCACATACCCATGCGTAGGGGAGACGTATCTCGCCTGTCTCGTTCATGATGCTCTTGCGCAGCGTCTGGATGCCATAGAAGACCCCGCTCTCACTGGCTCCCTGTATCGTAATGCCTTTTTTATTAATGGAGATGGCATAGTCGTCGGGATTCTTGCTCTTCAGACCAAGCATGAGATTGACATCGGCCTGTTTCTTGTCTTTCGGCTTTACGGTAAGGCCCATGTACTCTGCGGCAAACTCGGCATTACGTTGCATCAGCGCATTGCCGGCGGGATAACTGACCGTCATGCCCTTGGACAGAATCATGTACTGTCCGCTCTTGTCAAAGCTGACTTGCTGGGGCAATGGGATGACTTGATAGTTGACTTCGGCGCATACACTCAAGCAGAATGCCGCGCAAAGGAGAAATGAGTAAACTTTTTTATAATTCATAATTCACAGTTATTATAGCGGTAACATACTTATCACATATCACTTGTCACATATCACTTATCACCTGTCACTTTGCCTAAGTATGACATGCAGAATGACGGGCGCACCGATGAGAGGCGTGATGACGCTAATGGGGATGATACTACCATCGCGGGGCAATGTGCTCAGCAGGTTGCAAACCAGTGCCAGATTGGCTCCGATAAGCATTGTGGCAGGCAGAAGAGTGCGGTGCCAGGCTGTGCCGAGTGTGAGACGAGCCAGATGCGGGACTGCCAAGCCGATGAACGAGATGGGACCGCAGAAGGCTGTTGTGGTGGCTGTGAGCAGTCCTGTGACGAGTAAGAGCAGTTGTCGCATCCGTCCAATTCTGATGCCCAGATTCTCGGCATAGCGGTCTCCAAGCAAAAGAGCATCGAGGGGTTTGACAAGCAGGAGCGCCAGTAGTAATCCGATGCAAGACAGCGCACAGAAGACAGGGAGGCGTTCGATGCCGACTGAGGCGAAGTTGCCCATTCCCCAAATGACGAAGCTATGTACGCCTTGTTCCGTTGCCGAATAATTGAGCAGCTGTATGATACTGCTTGTGACATAACTGATGATGACGCCTGTGATGAGTAGCATCACTTGACTGCGCAATACTTTGCTGAGTATCATGAGCAATGACATGATGGCCAAAGCACCACACATGGCTGCCACAACGACAAGCAAATGACCTCCGATGGTCAGACTGCCGATAGTGGCTGTACCGCCGAGAAACAGAAGAACGATGGCTACACCGAGGTTGGCTCCTGCATCAATGCCTAGAATGGACGGGCCGGCCAGAGGATTGCGGAAAGCCGTCTGCAGGAGCAGACCGCAGGTGCCTAACGCTGCACCGGTAAGCAGGGCAGTCAGCATTTGCGGCAATCGGCCTTGGCGTACAATAATGCTCCAGGCAGGATGTCCTTCCACCTCGCCACCACAGACAATATGCCAGACTTCACGAACAGGGATGTCCAGCGAACCCCACAATATATTCGCAATAGCGAGGACTGCGAGGCCGATGGTGAGAAACAGAAGCTGCCCTCTACCGCCCTCTCCGAAGGAAAGAGTTTTTGGCTTTGTCATTATTAGATTCAATTTATTGTGGAACTCCCCCTTGTGAGCGTGGAGGGGACTTTAACTTTTAATTCCTGAAAGTATTTGTACTTCGATTCCACTCCCAGTTCCGGGTGTAGGATAGCAATGAGGTTCTCCAACAATCGTTCCGGATGGAAGGGCGTTTCCTCGTAGAGTAGGGTGACCGATGTGTCGCACCACCAGATGGGGGCTTTGATGCTAGCGAGGAGAGGTGTATCGGAAATCATCTGCTGACGGTCGAGCTGGCCATGATGCTTGATGAGCCAGATGTCTGCATCAACCGCCTTGTCAACCACATTTTCCGTACTGAGAGGTATGCCCCCGCTGCCTTTGAGATGTGCGAAAAGATAATCTGCTCCGGCATCAGCATAGAGTTTTGCCGAAGAACTGCCGGAGGAAGGCAGTGTCCATTGTCCGCTCCAAGGCATCTCGGGAAGGAGACGCGGCTTTGTCTTTGCGTTTTGGGCTTTTGTACATAGTTCCTTATAACGCTTTTCTACAGAACAGAAGATGCTATCAGCTTCATTTGCCCGGTCAACGAGACGCCCGTAGAAGCGAATCCACTCGGCTCGACCCAGAGGCGTGTCCTCCATATAGTCAGCGCACCAGATGATAGGGATGCCAAGTCTTTCCGCACGCCCCAATCCGCCACTGTTCTCGAAAGGACTCGGTAGCATAGCGTCTGGGTTTAGATTCATTATTTGCTCTATGTTGGGCTGCAAACTGTTACCCAAGTTGGCGATACGGCCTTCGGCAACGCCTTCCTTATAATATGGCAGGTTGAAGAACTGAAGATCGCAAATACCACCAACAGCATCGTCTGCCCCAAGTTCATGGAACAACGCACAATGAACACTGCTGAAGACAGCAGCCCGTTGGAGGGGAACAAGGACAGGGACAGCCCCCTCCAAACCTCCCTGTGAAGGGGAGACTTTATGTCTGTTTTTCTCCGTCGAACTACTTTGTTTCTCTCCCTTCTTCGCGGGTAAGTTAGAGGGAGTCGTCAGACAATATTTTCCCAACACGCCTGTCGTGTCCCAGGGATTGCGCATTATTACTTCTGTGCGGTCGGAATAAGTTACAATCGTCAAGTTCCGGGCATATCGCAGCTGGAGCGTGTCTCCGACCTCGGAGAGACCATCGGCTCTGTTCCCGTTGCAGGACAGAAGAAGGGTAATGCAAAGGAATAACGATATATACCTAATCATTTGTCCTCAAAGTATATACGCTTAACCCTTGGAGCGATTCCCGTTAGGATTTCGTAAGGGATGGTTCCACAACGTGAAGCCAGTTCCGAAGGTGAGAGCCCGTCACCGAAGATGGTCACAAGGTCGCCTTCCTCGCAAGGAATATCCGTGACATCAATCATGCAAACATCCATGCAGATGTTACCGACATATTCGGCTTTCCATTGTCCATTGACCAGACAAAAACCTTTCCTGTTGCCCAGAAGACGGTTCAGACCGTCGGCATAACCGATGGGAAGGCTGGCAATACGGCTGTCGCGTTCCAATACTGTACGACGGCTATAGCCGACACTCTCACCTGCCTTGACATCGTGAATCTGCAGAATCGTTGTACGCAGAGTGCTGACATTGTGGATGGTCTTATTGTTGTAACTGTTGATGCCGTAGAGTCCGAGACCAAGCCGTACCATCTCAAGATGCCTTTCGGGGAAACGCTCGATGCCGGCACTGTTACAAATGTGGCGCAGGATGGGGTGGGGAAAAGCATCTTGGAGCGCTTTGCTTCCTGTCAGGAAACGCTGGTATTGCAGGTCGGAGAAAGCATCGAAGTCGTCCGAGTCGCTACCCACGAAGTGCGAGAAGACAGAGCGTGGAATGAGGGCTGTCTGCTTTTGGAGGCGACTGATGAGTTGCGGCATATCCTTTTCGGGGTTGAAGCCGAGGCGGTTCATGCCTGTGTCCAGCTTGATGTGGACAGGAAAATTCGTAATACCTTCGTGCTCGGCGGCGTGGATAAGGGCATCAAGCAGTCGAAAGCTGTATATCTCAGGCTCCAACCGATACTGGAAAAGTGTGCTGAAGCTACTCATCTCGGGGTTCATAATCATGATGCCCTGGGTGATACCCTTCTCTCGGAGTGTTACACCTTCGTCAGCCACAGCGACTGCGAGGTAATCCACATTATGGTCCTGCAGCGTCTTTGACACCTCTACTGCTCCGGCTCCGTAGGCATCGGCTTTGACCATGCAGACCATCTTCGTTTCGGGTTTCATGAACGAGCGATAGTAGTTGAGGTTCTTTACGATGGCGCTGAGGTTAACTTCCAAGATGGTTTCGTGAACCTTTTTCTCCAGGCGGTCGGTGATGCGCTCAAAGTGGAAACTGCGTGCACCCTTGATAAGAATGAGTTGATGAGCAAGTGTAGCAAGCGTTTCACTTGCCAACAATGCATTTGTGTTCGGGAAGAAACGACGGTAACCATGCAGCTTTGCAAAGCAGTCTATGTGGGCAGAAATGATTCCTCCGACGGCTATCAGATTGTTGATACCACGTTGCTCGAGCAAGTCAGCCAGTTGGGTGTAGAGGGCATGTGGTTCAACACCGCTTTGCAGTATATCACTCAGGATAAGTGTGCGTTGGCGGCCTTCCTTCTCGGGCCTGCGATTCATGAAATCGAGTGCAATGTCCAGACTGCTAAGGTCGCTATTATAGGAGTCGTTGATGAGTGTGCAATCGTTCTGGCCATCCTTCACCTCAAGTCGCATAGCAACAGGTTCCAGAACACGGAGCCGCTCCTCGATGATATCATCGTCGAGTCCCATTACTTGGCAGGCAGCACGGCAAAGCGCCTTGTTGTCCTCAAAAGCATTCCCGGTGCTCGGACAAGGAATGAGCCGGCCTCTCAGGTTCGAATGCCTGATGCATTCTCTTATTATAGAATCTCCGGCCGGATATATAACGATATCAGCATCTTTCATGAGCAGGAGCTTCTCATGGCACTTTTCCTCCATCGATGAGAAGTTCTCTTGGTGAGCACTTCCGAGACAGGTGAAAATGCCGATGGTGGGCTTGATGATGCGTTCCAAAGCAGCCATCTCGTTTCTCTCCGAAATGGCAGCCTCGAAGATAGCAACTTCGCTCTTTTCCCATAGTCCCCAGACGGAGAGGGGCACGCCTGTCTGCGAGTTGTAGCTGCGTGGACTGCGTACTACGGTGAAATTGGGCGCAAGAAGCTGGTAGAGCCACTCCTTGACCAGTGTCTTTCCGTTACTGCCTGTAATGCCGATGACAGGGATATTGAAACGCGAACGATGGTATGCGGCCAGAGATTGCAGAGCGCGAAGGGTGTCTGGCACCATAAGGATGTCAGCCTCCGGGAAATCCTCTTCAGGCTTCTCGCTTACCACGAAGGCGCGTGCTCCGCGTTTGTAGAGGTCGGCTATATAGCGGTGTCCGTCGCCGCTCTTTGTTTTGATGGCGAAGAAAAGCGTCGATTCGGGGTAGCAGAGACTACGGCTGTCCGTCAGAAGCCAGTCAATCTCGCGCCCAGACCTCTCCTCTCCGTCTATGCTTTGTGAAGAACCTTCCTGTGAAGAGGAGACTTTAATTCTTGCATCAATGATGGATGCTATTTCACGAGTAGTGTACATCAAGTAAAGTTTATAGTTTAAGGTTTTAAGCTTAAGGCTCTGTGCCTTTTTGCTTTTCGGATGGGTTCGTAATCTTCCAGGTACTTTTGCATCTCCCCGTCCATGCAGTTTTCCACCATTCTGTGCCAGATGTAGTTCACTGCTACAGGGCTGGGGTGTATCATGTCTTCGGCATAGAACCGATAGTCGCGAAGGTCGTCCATCACCATCTCATAAGCAGGGAAATAGCTTGCCTTCTCAGGGTAGCGTCGGCACAGTTCATCGACTGTCAGGAGCAGTGTGGCCTTTGCGAGTTGGCTCCCATGAAAGCCATATTTCTTGTAGCGATAGGGACTGACCGTAAAGACGACTTGCAGTTTCGGACATTCCTTCGTGAGGAGGTCCATCGTGCCGGACAAAATGTCTGTGCACGTCTCCAAGTCCAGCGTCACTTCTTCGAAGTTGGTGGCTGGAATTTTATGGCAATTCGTTACAATCATGCCATTCTCCTTCAGTCGATAGCAAACGTTCGTACCAAGTGTGATGAAGAGGAAGTCTGCTTCTCGGAGCGCTTCGCCGAGGTGTGAGAAAGTCTTGTGAATCGTTTCGCGGAACCTTTCCTCATCGGTGTCGTTGATGAGTGTTCCCGCCCACCAGCAACGCCATACAGCCTCTCCTGACCCCTCCAAAGGAAGGGAAAACAACGTGGATTCAGGAAGGGTGTCCTCTCCCTTGAAGAGGGAGAGGCTCTCCTTCACTTGCACCGCTATGCTTTCAGGGTTGTATATTACGCCCAAAGGATTGCAGACGGCATCCAATCCATAGCTTTGGAATTGTTCGCCGATGTTTTGTGCAAAGCACGAGCCGAGCAGCACGAAACGGTGTTGCGGGCGCATCGGGTTTGCCCATTTCGGTACATCCACAATGGTTCGGAAAGCATTGTCCCCTACCTTCATTCTCGGTTCTAAATGAAAATTATTCCACAAAATTACATAAAACTCCGCTAAAATGATTAACTTTGCACCTAAAAAAGTAGAAAAGCGTGAAAAAAATGCCTCAAGAGCTGCTGTCGAAGATAAAGTTGCCGGCTGACCTTCGGGCTATGCCCATCGAAGAACTGCCTCAGGTATGCAGCGAGCTCCGTCAGGAAATCATAGAAGGAATGGCCAACAATCCTGGTCATTTCGCCAGCGGACTTGGAGTGGTAGAGCTTACGGTTGCCTTGCACTACGTCTTTGATACGCCCTACGACCGTATTGTATGGGATGTGGGGCATCAGGCGGTAGGCCACAAGATACTTACGGGCCGTCGTGATGCCTTCCCAACCTATCGGCACATGGGCGGTCTTCGTCCCTTCCCTTCGCCTTACGAGAGTGAGTACGACACCTTTGCCTGCGGTCATGCGTCCAATAGCATATCTGCTGCCCTTGGTATGGCAGTCGCTGAGAACCTAAAGGAGCAAGGGGACAAGAAGCAGGAGGACAGAAAAGACCGTAAGGTGGTGGCTGTAATCGGTGACGGCAGTATGAGTGGCGGCCTCGCATTCGAGGGACTCAATAACGCCAGCAGTACGCCCAATAACCTGCTCATCATCCTGAATGACAACAATATGAGCATCGACCGGAGTGTCGGCGGCATGTGGCACTATCTGCATCAGTTGCACACTTCCAGCTTGTATAATAATGTCCGATTTCGTCTTTCGAAAGAATTGAACCGGATGGGTTTCCTTAGCGATAACAGGCGGAAGAAGATT
>JAGCNQ010000105.1 GCA_017645845.1 Bacteroidaceae bacterium | reverse complement strand
CAAGTATTACCCCCTGCTGCGTCTGATGTGCCACGGCCTTCAGCGAAAGCACTATATTGCGGCACTCTTTGTGGGTGGTGCATTCTGCATGAACCTCATGACACGTATGTGGTACACTTTCTGGCCTGCACCAGGCAAGAAGTGCCGCATGAATCACCTGTTGGAACTTATAGGACGGCAAGGCTCAGGCAAGCGCTTTGCCGTTACACTGTATGAGATTCTTATGGAACCCGTCAAGAAAGCAGACGAGGCACAAATTATCGCCTTGAACAACTGGAAGCAGGAACGTTCGCAAAACAACGGAGCTGCAAAGAACAAAACACCAGAGCCCAAGGGTATCTACCGCTGTCTGCCCTCTGAGGCTTCTGCTGCAGCCGTAAGGGATGCAGAGGTCAATGCCAAGGAAATCATCGACGGCGAGGAATGGTTCCTCCATATCAGCCAGTTCGACAGCGAACTGCAGAACACCCTCGACCAATTGAAGAAAAGTTACTTCTCTGCCCTCTACACATTATGGCTGAAGGGCTTCCATAATGAGCCCCACGGAGCACTCCTGAAATCGGCCACAAGCATCGTGGGAGAGTGGCCAGTGCATTACAACGTGGTATATACTGGAACCAAGCATGCTCTCGACAAACAGGTGAACCTCAGCAATTATGCCACAGGTCTGCCCGGGCGCATCACGGCAGTTCCAATGGGAGACAGTAATTTCGTGATGATGGAAAATCGCGAATACACCGATGCAGACCGTCAAAGGGATGCAGAGCTTAAGGAATGGGCATATAAACTTGATGCCACTAAGGGGGAAGTTCCCTGCAAAGACATCAGTGATGCCCTGCACGACTGGACTGCAAGACGAATGGCTGATGCCAGCGAGAATCATTCATTTTCCGATGAAGACCTACTGAAACGTCCCTGCTGGCACGGCATCAACTACGCCCTACCTTACATCGTAAGCCGCCACTGGGACCAGATGGTCGAGAATGGTGGAAGGTTTGTTTGCGGCTCAGGTTTCAAGACCGATAAGATTGACCGAGAACTGGCTTTGCTCATTTGCAACGCACAGTACGTTTTTCAGCAGCATTTCTTCGGTGCAATTGCGGAACAGCACTACGAGAACAGTCAGACTGCCGCTGCATCAAATCATCGCCTTCAGCAGAAGACAATCTTGGCCTTTCAACGTTTGCCCGACCCGTTTGGACGAGAGGATGTTGATATTGCCTATGGTTATGATGGTGTCACAGGCAGCATCAATAGTCGTATTAAACGATTAATGGATGACGGCATGGCACAGAAAATTCGTTCAGGCGTGAACAAAGGCAAATATCACAAACTGGTGTAATCGCAAAAGTTGCAAAGTTGCAAATTGCATTCATTTTTTTGTGGTTCTATAAACAATAACTCCCCGCTGCGGAATGCCACGGCGGGGAGTTGTCTTGATTATTCTTTTACTCCTTCGGCCTGAAAAATACTATTTTTGCCAATTCAGATATATTTTTAGCCAACAAAGTACATACTTCTATAGATTTTTGTGTATTTTTGCGACAAAAAATAATCATAACGATAAAAACTTAATGTTCATGAAAGAAAAAAGACTTTCTCCAAGCCTCCACCGTCTTCTTCCAAAAGAGGGAACGATGGCCAGGCTGCTAATAGCCTTCGTGGCCATGCTTGCGTCCGTGCAGATGGCATGGGCGCAGGGAAACTACGACTACACCATCCCGGAGGACTGGAGCCAGGCCTGCATCACCGACATCGGGGTTGTAGTAAGTGACGTGGAACTATATCTAAGGGAAGACCTGCAGACGCATAAGGTTGATACTATGGTGCTGTTCGCGGAGCCGGAAATCATCTGGAGGTCGGAAAACACCAACGTCTATGACTCGATAAGTGTTGACCACGCTATGAAGCCACGTCGGAACGTACGCAAGAAGGTGCTTCAGGACGACGGAAGGTATCAGTGGGGCAATCTCGATAGCGGGAAATTCATTGACTTCCATTATTATGTGTACCGTTACGAATATCCTTCAGTGGATGCGGATGGCAATACCGTCATGCTTTCCGCCATTGCTGCCTGTCCCACGCCAAATGGCGCAAGCAAGGTAAACAACATCATTATAGGCACTCACGTCACCATCACAAGCGATAACCAGCGCCCTTCGGCTCAAATCAACAATTTCGGTCGTGACGACTGGGGTATGTTGATGTCGCTGGCCGCTGGCCCTAAGTTCATACTCAATGATAAAGCTCAAGCCGTCCTGATTGGAGCACAGGCAGCTACAGGTATTGCTGGCGTGGCCTGTCTGCTTATACCTGGTGTCGGCTTATTCCTCAGTGCTGTTGCAATAACGGCAAACATCATAACAGACATCTATGCCATCGATCAGATGAACAAAGCATGGGGCTATCACGACTATAACAATAACCTTGTCATCCTGCCTGACTACGAAGGTTATGGCCTGACCAAAGACCGCGCTCATCCCTACCTCTATCAGGAACTGACGGCAAGGCAGTGCATTGATGCAACACGCCACGGCCGCTACCTCTACGAACACGATGCTCTGCTTAACTACCTTCGGCATCCCATTCGCAGCGACTTTCGTTGCATAAGCATGGGCTACTCGCAAGGTGGCTCCGTAGCTATGGCTTGTCACCGTTTTGTGGAGCAGAACAACCTCGTCAAGGAACTGCATTTCGTGGGTTCCGCTTGCGGCGACGGCCCCTACGACCCGATGGCAACCCTGATGTACTATATAAAAAATGACTTTGACAACAAGTTGTTGTCGATGCCTGTGGTACTTCCCCTTATTATTAAAGGTATGCTCGACACCAACCCCTACATGAAAGATCACAAGGCAGAAGATTACTTTACGGAACATTTTCTCTCTACAGGAATTATGGACTGGCTCAACGATAAGCAACTCTCTACTGACGCCATAGGCATGAAGTTTGCCGAGCTCTACGACGCAGGCACCCATAGCGACATCTTCACTAAAGTCAAGGTGAAAATCACTCTGGACGGCAAGGAAAAGGAAGTTGAAGTGGGAAGAACCAAGCTGAGAGACATTATGAACGAAAAGTGCTTTGCCTACTTCAAAAAGATATACGAGGATAATAAAGATACCTTCACCTCGGCAGCAGGTATTCCCCTGCCACAGCAAAGAGGCGTGTATGAAGACTTGCATCTGGCTCTCGCAAGCAACGATATGACAAGCGGATGGAATCCCTCGCACACCATCAAGCTCTTCCACTCCAAGGGTGATACCGTTGTTCCCTACGTCAATGCCCAGCGGGCAAAGAACGCCTTAGGCAGCAAGGTATCTCTGGAGGACGCTCCTAACAAGCTGGATCATGTGGATAGCGGATTGGACTTCTTCCGTGGCGACAGCGACGTACTCGATGTAGCGCTCTCGCGCATCCTCAGTACCCGTATGAACGAGTATGTTAATGTATTGTGTGACAAAAAATGGTAATTGATATGAAAAGATGTATATATTTCATGCTCATTCTGACATTTTGTGTCTCTGAGCTTTCTGCACGAGTTATCAAAAGCCATGTGTTGCTCAATGGTTCAACAATCCCTGCTGAATACACCGTCCTCTCCGATAAAACAGTAGGACTAGGCTCCGGCCACAATGCCTCCATCTCGCAGTACACGAAAGGCCGCGTCACCGTACCTTCCCAAATCACGTACGACGGCAAGACATACAACGTGACACAGTTGATGCCACTGGCCTTTCGCCTATGCAACAGCATTGGCGTCGTCATCATTCAGGAAGGAGTTACGCATATTGGCGACTTCGCCTTTGCGGGTTGCTCATCGCTTTTGGAGGTGGAAATGCCCTCAACGATGCAAAGTGTTGCCACGGGAGCATTCATCGGAGCACAGAACCTGATGTATGTTATATGTAAGGCCGAAACTCCACCGACATGGGAATACAACGATGTGTTCCTCTACCACGAGGGTGGCATCAGCGACCCTCAGGCGCAGCACTTTCAGAGAAAAGTTGTCCTCTATGTGCCTTATGGCTTGGAGTCAACCTACCAAGGTTCTAAATATACTAAACCCGAATTGGGATGGAACACGCCCGAAGGCTGGGGCACCACCTTCACAGAAATCAAGGGCAGTTCCATGAAGGGCTTCCGCCTTTATGCTCCCGATGACCTTTGGCTGTTGCGTCTGATGGTCAATAACCCTGGGGAATACGGCAATGCAGAGGAAATATATCTCGAAGGTGATATAGATATGGCAGATAGCGTCTGGACAATTCCCATCGCCGATAAGCCGGAACACGCCCTTTCCATTCCTTTCTACGGACAGGGGCATTACATCAGTAACCTTCGCGTAAAGAACGATGGAACAGCCGCTCTCTTTGGATACTACAACGGCCCGAAGATTACAGGCGTCCGCCTCAAAAACTGTGAATTCCGAGGACGTCAGTTGGCAGGAGGACTTGTGGCTGAGTGCGGTGCCTGCACCATCGATTCCTGCTACATCTCTTCAAGTATCTTTACCGATGGCACTGGTGGCGGCATTGTGGGTCGCACTACAGGCAAGGTCGTCATCGACCGTTGCGTCAGCGCAGTGGGTATTTACACCACCACTCAGGGCAGCAATCCTTGCGCCGGCGGATTCTTGGGCAGCACTACGGGAGCTGCCATTTCGAATTGTGCCTTCATAAGTAGCTTTAACTACGGAAGCAAAAGCGGCATCTTCGTGGGCGAGTGTGCAAATGGTGGCACGGCAACGGTCGATTTCTGTTATTCGACCAACAGCCAACTCACGACTCTTTCTGCTGCCAGCAGTCGAATCAAGCACGGAAAACACATCCTTCTGCATGGACAGCCGCTCAGCATCCTTGACTATGCTGGCGAACGGCATGACTTTACCTACAGTTGGAACTACTTCCAAACCATCTATCCTGCTTCTGTTCTGGGCTTTGATGGCTGGGCATACACCAAAGGGCAATACCCGTTGCCCGACTGTTTCACTGACCTATGGCCTATTCAACCCAACCACGCTGTATATGGTTCGCCAACCCTCGCAGCAAAGGAAATCAACGTGCTGACACCCGATGAAGAGATTCCTCCCTCAGCTTGGCTTGACCTCTCTGATATAGGCTTCCGTCACTACTGTTTCAAAGCTTCGCAGCTGTGGATTGACGGTAACATGAGTGTCTATGGCAAAGATGAACAACTGCCACTCGGGCTCTCGCGTCAGATTACTGTTGATAATGGCATCCTGCTCGAGGACACACTTTATGCTGTCAAGAAGGGTACTGAACCATTCAAGGAGCCTGTATATCTGATGGACGAACAATACAATCTAGTGCTCGACGACGATGGCAACATGATTTGCATCGACTCACTTTTCCTCTTCGACAAGATTATCTGGGAGGACAAGGTCTATTCCCTCTGTCTGCCATATAATGTGGCTCTTGGTGGGAACTGCTCCCTTTATCAGCCAACGCAAATCTATGATGTGGATGGCGAGACGACGGCACTTATGGAACGTGTTCGCGACAACTACGTCGAAGCCTTCCGTCCCTATTTCCTCGTGATGCATAACGACACCTTGCCTTTGGGCACACGAGCCAAAACTATCTGTCCTGCCCTTGAAAACAAGACGATGCGTCTGGGCGAGTATGAGTTTGAAGGAACTGTGACACGCAAGGGCAACATAACAGCTCGCGAGAACAATATATACATGCTTGAAGACAACAACCATTGGCTTCGCTTCAAGGACTCAGACGACATTAAATCTGGAGTAGAATCCTTCACCGCCTATTTCCAAGCAATAGGTTCTGATCCTGTTAAGCGTATCAAGATGACATTCGATGATAATGATCCCATCATCAGTGTCGGTGACTTCTTCTTTACCATTAATACTGAGGACGAGGAAAATGTCACCGCTACCCTCATGCGATATCATGGCAGAGGCGGAAATGTCGTCGTGCCTGCAACAGCCCCATACGTTGTTTATGGACAGGAAATGCAAGTGCCAGTCACAAACCTTGCGCCCGATATCTTTGCCAAGAGTACGGCAGAAGTTTGGAGCATCGACATGAGCCAGTGTGTTGACCTGAAGCCCGTCACTATCAACCGCACGGCAGCAGGTAACCCCTTCTACAAGGTTGACGAACGTACCATTATCTACATGCCGGAAGGCAAAGCGCAGGCTGGTAAGAACAATGTCATAGGTAAAGAATGTCAGTCGCTCACCATTACCGACGGCTGGGATTTCGTCCCGCCTTACGACTTCCATGCCGGCGAAGCTTCCTACGACCGTATCCTCTATGCCGCCAAACAGCAAGACGGAAGCTACAAGAGCAAGACATACACCATTTGCCTGCCATTCGAGGTTTTGTTGTTAAAAGAATTGGAGACAAATCAAGCACAGGTTTATCAGCTCTATTATATCAATGAGGGTAAAGAATTCCTCTTCTCTCATGACAGGGTAGTTATTCGGGCAGGAGAAGCTAAGGTCATTAAGGTGATAGAGGGGGGTGTTTCGCTTAGTGCTACTGATGTAGAGGTCAAAGCACAACCCGAAGAAGGTTTTGAAATTCTTGAAATTGATGGAAATATCGTCGGACATTTCCAAGGCACCTTCGCACGCATCAATAATGAGGAAGCCGCTGAGATGTCTGCCTATTCGCTCAACAGCAACGGCAAATGGTATCGCATTCGCAGCGACGAGGGAAGCTACCGTGGTGCATGGGTGAGTCCTTTCCGTGCCTTCTTCAAACCTTTGGAAGCAGACACGCGATACAGTTATAGTTCTGTATTCCAGAAATGGGTGCAGGGAGGAGCTGGAGAAGGAGATGATGATGAAAACGCCATTACTTCATTCCCAAGCGACTTCTATGATTTAGACTCCGACTTCACCAACTACGTAGATGATGGAACGGGAATAGATTCTCCCCTTATGGATACGAAAGAAGGGGCTGCATGGTTCACCCTCGATGGGCGCAAGCTGGACAACAAACCTCAGATAAAAGGCATATACATATTTAAAGGAAAGAAAATAGTTATAAGATAATCAGTTAACATGAAAAGGATTTATATCATCGCCCTCATCCTGTTGCTCGGCATTGTGCAGGGTGCCTGGGCTGACAGTTGGCAAGACAATCGCGATACTTCGTGGGGCAGCGATTATGAAACATCAGATGCCTTTGCGGTAAACACCGCTGCCCAATTTGCCCAGTTCGCCTATATGGTTAACGATGGAAAAGATTTCAACGGAAAGACAATCACCCTTGCTGAAGACATTAACCTGAGCGCACACTTCTGGACACCCATTGGAACAACACAGTATAGTTGTTTCAAAGGCGCTTTCGATGGTGCAGGGCATACAATTACCGGTATGTACATCAACAACGATTCCAGACTTTATAACGGGCTCTTCGGATATATTGATGGCGATGCCAGAATTAGGAATCTCAAGATAACCGATAGTCAGATAAATGTCAAATCAGAAATCACGGGCGCTATCGTCGGCTATGCCAAGAAAGGCAGAATTGAAAATTGCTCTGTTGATTCATCTGTAGTGATT
>JAGCNQ010000104.1 GCA_017645845.1 Bacteroidaceae bacterium | reverse complement strand
CCGAGGCGGATGTCGATGATGTAGTCGGAAACAGTCTTGCCTGTACGGGTACGGAAGAAGCGGCTGAAGGCAGCAGGCGTCATGCCGGCAATGTCGGAGAGCGTCTTCAGACGTATCTCTCCCTTGAAGTGCTGATCAATATACTCCTCGACGGCACGCACACGGCGGCTTTCGGGTTGGTTCTTCACGTTTGCAAATGACTTGCTGGCCAGCAAATGGTAGTTGTCTTGCAAAGACAGTTCATAGAGAATTTGAAGCAGGGAGAGCATTCTGTAGAAGCCTGGCTGTGCAGAGGTGATACCGGTAATCTTGCCGTACAGCTCCATGATGGCAGGTAGCTCGAAGGCAATGCCGCGCTTGGCATTTTCGAAGAGTGCACGCAGGCTGCTCAGTTGGTTCTTCTGCAGGAACTGTTCGCCGAGTAGGTCGGGCGGGAACTGAATGGTAATCTCATGGATGGAATGGCTCTGGCAGTCGTACTGGTCCCACATGTGTTCCAATCCACTGCCCACAAGCACCAAGTCATACTTGCCGAGCACCTCGATGCTGTCGCCTACGATACGGCGTGCACCATCGCAATGTTCCACGAAATTCAACTCCATCTCCTCATGTTTGTGCAGGGGATAGGTGAATGAGTCCTTGTCACGGTCCACCATCAGGAAACAATCCTTTTCTCCCAACGGCGTAACTTCAGTAATAGCTTTGTCTGTCATGGTATTAAGGTATGAAATTAAAAGGTATTTTCATGTGTTTCTTATTTTCGCGGCGTAAAGATACAATTATTTGTTGGGAATTGCAAACTTCCAGCATAGAAAACATCAGAAGAGTCGCATCACGCCACTTGCGGGACGTCCTGCAAGGAGTTCTTGTCGCATATAATCCATGTAAGGTGCCACATGTTGGAAGAAAATGCGGTAGCCTGCACAGAGGTAATTTAGTCCTGGTTCTCCGTCGGCTGTGTGGAGGAAACGCAGGCGCGGACATTCTCCGTGACAGGCCTTGAGCCATTGGCACTCGCGACACTGACGCGGCAAGGCTTCTCGTTTGAGTCGGCTGAAGCGGTTCTGCTTGGCGCCGTAGAGCATCTGGGGCAGGCCGTTCTCGCGTATATTACCTAATTTATATTGTGGGAAGACAAAGTGGTCGCAGGAATATACATCGCCATTATGCTCCATGACGGCAGCATGACCGCACTCCTCGGCATAAACGCAGACGCCTGGCTCCACGCCCATCCATCCGGCAAGGGTGGCATCGAAGAGTTGCACGAACATCTCGCCCACATCGTGCCGTACCCACTCGTCGAAGATGGCACACATGAAATGGCCCCATTCTTCGGGACGAATGCTGAAGGGAGCAATGGTACAATCCTCGTCGAAGAGCTGGGCCAGATGTCGTCCGTCGCTATGTTCCTTGATGCGTTCTACGACAGGACTTATCTGCAGATACTTGCAATGCAATTCATCGCGGAAGAAGTGGTAGAAGGCAAGTGGGTCTTGGGCATTATGATGATTGGCTGTTGCCATAGCGTTCCACTCCACACCGTATTCATTGAGTAGTCGGATGCCTTCCATAACCCGTTGCCAAGTGCCCTGCCCTTGTACATCGAGTCGGTAGGCATCGTGCTGTTCCTGTGTCCCGTCGATGCTGATGCCAACGAGCCAGCCTTCATCATGCAGGAACTGGCACCACTCGGGTGTTAGGAAGAGTCCGTTGGTCTGTATGCTGTTGCTGATGTGCTTGCCGCGTCCGTAGTATTGCTGAAGTCGCACCGCCTGCCGATAGAAGCTGAGCGGTTTGAGCATCGGTTCTCCTCCGTGCCAAGTGAAGAGCACGTCGGGCATCTGCTGCAGTTGGATATAGTCACGGATGTATTGTTCCAAAAGGGAAGAACTTATCCCCCAAGCCCTCTCTAATTTTCCCTTAGAGGAAGAGGACTCCTCTCCTTTAAGGGGAGGCTGGGAGGGGGCCAAGTGCTGCTTCTCCAAATAGTAGCAATACTGACAACGCAGGTTGCACAGGGGACCTGCCGGCTTGGCCATTACATAAAGTGGGCGGGCGTACGGGAATGCTGTTGCCATGTATTACTCTAATCTCTATTCCCTAATCCAGTATTTTGCTCACAAGATATTTTACCGGGTACCAAATGGCAAGCCATCCTACGGCGAGGACGGTGACAAGAACGAGCAGGATGTCGGTCAGATAGACGCTGACCGGGTAGTTCTCCACGATGAAACTGCCTTCGCTGTCACCCATGCTGACCAGACCGTACTCCTGCTGTATCCAGCAGAGAACTGCACCCAAAACGAGGCCAAGCAACGCTCCTGCCAGGCTGATGATGTGTCCTTCGAGGCGGAATATCGTGCAAATTTGAGCATCGGTTGCCCCGAGACTTCTGAGTGTCTGGATGTCCTGCCGCTTGTCTATCATGAGCATTGAGAGCGAACCGATAATGTTGAAACATGCCACCAAAAGGATGAAGGAGAGGAAGCAATAGGAGATGAGTTTCTCAATACGCATGACACGGAAAACATCGTTCTGTTGTTCATAGCGGTCTTCTACCTTGAAGCGTTGGCCGAGCTGTGTCTGTAGCTGTTTCTTCGCCTTATCAGTATTGACGCCATCCTTGAGTTTCAGCGCTACAGACGACACCCTGCCCTCACGGTCGAAGAGCCGTTGGGCAAACCGCAAGCTGGTGATGATGTAGCTGGTGTCGTATTTTGCCTGCCTGACCATAAAGACAACGCCAGGACTTTGCAGTTCGTCGTGATTGAAGGAGGAGAGCGGATTGCCGATGTTGACGCGCTCACCAGGTTTGGGAGCATAAATCTGCAACGGGTTCTCGAAAAATGCAGAGAGTCCCAGTTGCTGTGCCAGCTGTATGCCTACCACACCATATTCCAATATATCGGCATGAAGGCAGAAAGAACCATCGCCATAAAGAATGTCCTCAATGTGCGATTGTTCTGTGATATTGTCTGCCACGCCTCTGATGGTCACAACTTGCTGTCTGCCTTCCTGCACTACAAGCGCCTGACCTTCGAGCACCGGCGTATAGACATCCACTACATCACTGTGTTTAAGCTTCAGCAGAGTCGTGTCCTTTGCACTGATGGTCTGCCCGTCTTTGGGCGTGACGCACAGTTCGGGATCGAAGGCCGTGAAGAGGTCTGCCACCAAATCTTGAAAACCATTGAAGACGCTCAGGGTAACCACCATCGCCATTGTGGCAACGGCCACACCAAGCACCGATATACCACTGATGATGTTGATGGCATGATGGCTCTTCTTGGCAAAGAGGTAACGACGGGCTATAAACAGTTCATAGTTCATACTAAATGAATTATGAATTGTAAATTATGAATTTTTCAGAAGTTCGTCAATGTGCTCCACATAGTCCAAACTGTCGTCGATGAAGAACTTGAGTTCGGGGATGATGCGAAGCTGCTTGCCGACGCGCGTACCAAGTTCGTAGCGCACTTGGCGCTGGTTGGTGTTGATGTTCTGCACTATCTCCTGTGCTTTCTCGCTGGGAAAGACGCTGAGATAGACGCGGCACTGGCTCAGGTCGGGACTGATGCGACAGACACTAACGCTGACCAAAACGCCGCGCATAGCACTTGTCTGCTTCTGGAAAATGTCACTCAGTTCCTTTTGGATGAGGCGTGCTATCTTGTTTTGTCGTGTTGATTCCACGTAATTTTGAATTTTGAATTTTTGAATTTTGAATTACTCCAGAGAGGGCTATTCCTCTGGAGTAAACATCGGATCCCATGCGGGCAGGCGAACGGGCTTCTGCTTCAGCATCTCGAGGATAGAGACAGGGCAGTAGCGACGGTTCGCTACCACTCGGAACATGTATTCACGGAACCATTCATCGGTCATGATGATGTAGCCGTTCTGGCCGCTGTCCGAGCCCCAGCTATTCTCCACCTTCCACTTGCGCACGTTACCTTCATTGTCCAAATCGACAGCCATCAGGGTCATTGCGTGTGTACTGCCGCTGTCGAAGGTCTCGATGCGTTGCTTCTTGTTCATTCCGAATGTAGTGCCCAGCAAGCTTCCGTAGTCGAAATTATTAATATCTGCTATGCCCACGCTGCGGTCTAGGAACTTGCCCACGTCGCAGCTGAAATACATCTGACAGCTGTCTTTGAGGGAAGCAATGGCGATGGATTTCAGGTCCTCGATGGGAAGGTTGACGTAGAGCCAGTTATGCCCGTCATAGACGTGGCGATCGTAGTCAATCTCATATACCTTATTATATGGACGGCTTGGGTCGTTCATCAGCATCACATAGTCATTACAAAGGTCTTCGCCCTCGTCAATGCAGTAAGTCTTATAGAACTCTTGTGGAGTGTAAGTGCGGTCCTTCCATGTGAATTGTGTTGGTGGCACGCCATAGGCCATCACAAGCATTCTGTAAACCGTGCCAAGCTGTTCCACTTTGAGTACCTGCAGCTGCTTTTCGTTCATGCCTGCCTCGCTCTTTTCACGAAGGGTAATGCCGAATTCGCGCAGTTTCCTCTTCAGGTGACCGCAGAACTCGCTGGTGCTGTTGCTGACATAAGTTTCGGGCATAATGTCTGCAGGCACTACACCATATTTTGCTGCGAGATCGGCCACACCGGTGTAGGTGCCGCCATCAGAGAGTGGATGCTGGAAGAGCCAGCGAACCATCTCGCTGTCGATGGGTTGTTTGCGGGTGTCGATGATGCCTTGTAGGAAGAGGTTGCTCTTCTCCAATTGGTCATAGAAGAAGAGATAGCATTGGCTGAGGACAAAGTCCTTCGTGCCGAGCTTCTTCATGGCACGGCCTCTCAGTATATTCAGTCCTGTAAAAAGCCAGCAACGTCCGCTGCTCTTCTGGTCAGTAATGCCTGTGTTCTTCACCTCGATGCTGAAGTTCTTGTCCTTGGCACCGGCATTTTCCTGATTGACGGCCATCTTCTGAATGCCGACATTGCTAATGGCGTTGCGCAGAGCCTTCTCGGTGGGTGTACTGGTGTAACTGCCCTCCAATTGCTTGAGCACTTCGGGCGTGATGCTTGTCTGGGCGTTCAGCAATGTGAAGCAGGTCACAGCAATCGTACTAAGTATTCCTTTTTTCATGTTATGTATTATTTTTATATTTTGTTCCTTAATATTCAGAATCAATCCCAATTTTCCCTGTTTTTTGTGCGCAAAGGTACAAAATATTTATTGAACATAACTGCACAAGCGATTTTTTTTTGCATTTCCCTTTGGCGTTTGGTCAAAAAAGTGTAAATTTGCTCCCGACATAATGCGCTTGTGGTGGAATTGGTAGACACGCCAGACTTAGGATCTGGTGCCGAGAGGCGTGTAAGTTCGAGTCTTATCAGGCGTACGCTCTCCTTGGAGAGTTTGGATTAGAGATTAAGGAATAAAGATTAGGGATTAAGGATTAAAGATTAAGTTATGAAGAAACGGGAGCGATACTTATCATTCTTTTATTGTTTCATTCTTTCATTGTTTATCGTCAGTTGTACAGAAGATATAGATACGTCCGCCCGTTATGTGTTCACGGAACGCACAATTGCCGGCTACTTGTCCGACCATGCTCAGTTCAGCGAATATGTGCGGCTGATGAAGGAGCAGAGGGTGAGTGACGTGAGCGAGACTTCTGTCTATCAGCTGATGACAGCGTACGGCTGCTACACCTGTTTCGCTCCGACCAACGATGCCATCCAACTTTATTTGGACTCCCTTGCCATCAAGGGTGTCATTCCCGAAGCCAGTTGGGATGCCTTCCCCGATGAGAGGGCGAAGGACAGCATCCGCGCCGTTATAGTGCTCAACAGCATCCTCGACGGCACAAAGCAGGATTTAGCATTCATCACGGCAGAGTTCCCGAAGACCAACGAGGAGTTTTCCATCAACACGATGGCCGACAGAAAGATAAGTGTCACCTATTACAAGTCGGATTTGGACAGTTGCGCTATCGATGGCATATGTCCTGTCTCAAAGGTTAACCGTGATATTGAGGCCATCAACGGTTACATCCACCAGGTGGGCTACGTCATCAATCCCAGTAACGAGACGCTAGGTAGTACGTTGCATAAGTTTACTGCAGATTCTCTTTGTAACCTCAGTGTAATGGCACGATGCGTGGAAGCCTGTGGCCTGATAGATACTCTCACGAGGGTTAGGGACGAGCGTTACGAGGTGCTCTACAAGACGGGGGCATTCCCAGATTTCAACTGGCAGCTACGCAGTTGGCCAATTCCCCCACCAGAGCATCGTAAGTACGGCTTTACCCTCTTTGCCGAGAAAGACGAGTTCTGGGAGAGGACGCTTGGCAAAGACCGCAGGACTATCACCGTACAGGATGTAATGGACTGGGTAGATGATCAGGGCTACTATCCCGATGCCATCAAAGATGGCAATTTCTCCGACGAGAAAAACCTTCTCAATCTGTTTGTCACCTATCACCTGTTGCCCCAGCGTATTCCCGTGGATAAGCTTGCCCTCCACTATAACGAGAGAGGCTACAACTATAAGAATAAGAACGCCTCACCCGTCATTCCCGTCTGGGCACACTACGTGACGATGGGCAAGCGCCGTCTTCTGCGTATCTGGGAGAGTGCCGAAAGCGGAGGACCTTGCCTCAACCGCTTCCCGAAACTCAACAACGGACGTCACGAGGACTACCATGAGAAAGAGTGTTCCGAAGCAAACAAGGGAGTAAAAATCGTTACCGACGAGACATCTGGCATAGTCAAGCTCATCAATGCCATCATCTATCCCATCGACGAACCTATTGCCTATACGGAAAATGTTCGCAACGAACTCGGCAAGATTCGCCTCCGCTACGATTCATGGGAGTTCCAGCCCGAAGCTATGAACAACGACTTGCGCCTTACGTCCAAGACCGATGCTTGCTGGTACTTCTCCAGCGACCCCGACAAACAATACTTTGATAATATGACCGTCAACAGTAAGCAGACAAGATTCATGCTCTTGAGCGGTCGCGACCAGAGTTGGCCTAACTATCAGGGCGACGAGGTGCTGGCTGAAGGCGTCTATGACATTACCTTCACTTTGCCTCCTGTACCGAAGTTCGGTATTTACGAGATTCGCATGGGCGTTTCCACCTATAGTGGCACGCGCGGCATTTGTCAGGTCTATTGGGGTTCCCGCAAAGACCAGCTCGTTGCCGAGGGCATTCCCGTCAACATGCAGTTGGGCGGTAACAGCACAAACAACTTACTTGGTTGGGAAAAAGACACTGACGACGACGACTACGATGCCGAGGTCGATAAGAAGATGCGTAACAACGGCTTCATGAAGGGGCCCGAGTACATCGTGGCAAGTGCTGGCGGCAGGGAAACCAATAGAATGAACGCTGGCTCTACGCGCCGTATTGTCGTGCGTGAGCCTATGTCGCCAGACGTTGTCTATTACATGCGCTTCAAGACCGTGCAGCCCGACTATACGACAAAACAACTCTTCGTTGATTACCTTGAGTGGTGTCCCAAGGAAGTCTATGACAACCCCGAACACCCAGAAGACATTTGGTAAAGGGCTTTTCGCGATTCAAAAGTTCAATACGCTGGATTTTTTACTGCTCCGCAGAGGAAAATTTACTCCTCTGCGGAGCAGTAATTTTTCCTCCGCACTCCAGTAAATATTCGTTTGTAAGCGGATTAATCTACCGTTCTTTACTCTTTTTATTCTGCCTTTTTCGTTCGCTTCCCGATAATCTATTCCCTAATCCCTATTCTCTAATCCCCAATCCTATACACCCCCTCTCTACCCCTAATCCGTATTTTTCTCTATTTGCCTTGCGTATATGGAGAAAAAAACATATCTTTGTGGCGTGAAACCAACATCTTGACATCATGACAACGGAAACCATGACTCAAACCATTGCTGAATACTTCAAGACCCAACCCGTCCTGAAGGCTTGGCTCTTTGGCTCCTATTCCCGAGGCGAGGAGCGTCCCGACAGCGATGTGGACATTCTGGTCTCCTTAGATTACTCCAAGCCCATTGGTTTGAAGTTCTTTGGAATGTATGAAGACCTTCGGGCATTGTTGGGAAGGAATGTGGATTTGGTGTCTGAGCGTACTCTAGCTGCTTTTGCAAGAAGTAGTGTAGATAGAGATAAAATACTTGTATATGAGAGAGCCTCTTAGAGATAAAGAAAGGTTGGAACACATTCTTTCTGCCATTGACAGAATCCAGCGTTACACCATCGACAAGACCTATCAGGATTTGACGACGGATGATATGATGTATTATGCTGTTGTAAAGAACATCGAAATTATCGGAGAAGCAGCTAATATGTTGACGGCAGTATTCCAAGAGGCACATCCTCAGACACCATGGAAAATGGTAAAGGGAATGAGGAACTATATTGTGCATGAGTATTTCCAGATAGACGACATTGTGGTCTGGGATGTCATTAACAACAATCTACCTGAACTAAAAAGGCAAATTACTTCCTATCTCTCCCAAACTAATTGGGACGAATGGGAGAAGCAAAGCCCAGAAGCAGAGCATTTATAGATTTCTAATTTTATAATTTTTGAATTTTTGAATCTTAAAAAAACGTGGACCCCCGAATGGAGTCCACGTTTTTTTGTGCCCTTTACCCTCTATTTTCACCCCTTTTTAATACAAATCCAACACTTTAAGGCAAATGACATAAAATGACATTCAAATGACATAGAAATGACATCGATGGTTTCAAATAAAAATCCTTAATTT
>JAGCNQ010000013.1 GCA_017645845.1 Bacteroidaceae bacterium | reverse complement strand
GCTCGACATCGTGCTGTTAGTGGGTATGATGGCACTGGTGGTATGGGCGGCCTACAGAACGCGCAGTCGCACCGTCATCTATGCCATGTCGGTGGTGTCGGTGCTCTACTTCGGCTTCTTCCGTAGTGGTTGCGTGTGTAGTGTGGGCAGTATACAGAACGTGGTGACGGCGCTGGTTAACCCCGACTACCATCTGCCGTGGTATGTGTTGCTCCTGTTCCTGCTCCCCATCGTGTTTGCCTTGCTCTTCGGCAGGGTGTTCTGTGCGGGTGTCTGTCCGTTGGGGGCCTTGCAGGAACTGGTCAATATCAAGAACTTCCGCCTCGCGCGCTCCGTCTCTGTCACGCTGTCGGTCATTCCGTGGGTCTATCTGGCCTTCACTATCCTTTATGCCGCCACGCGTAGTCAGTTCCTCATTTGTCGCTTGGATCCCTTTGTCGGCATCTTCCGTCTGGGTGGCGACCTCGGTATGGTTACCTTCGGTGCCGTGCTGCTGATGATGTCCGTCTTCATCGGGCGTCCCTTCTGTCAGTTCCTGTGTCCCTACGGTGCGCTGCTCAGTGTGTTCAGTTCGCTGTCGTGGAAGCAGTTGGAGATTACTGAGAAGGGATGCATCAACTGTGCGCTCTGTGGCAAGTCGTGTCCTGTGGATGCCATCCGTGCCCCACAGGTGAGCAAGACGAAAGAAGAGCGCCGTAAAGGCGTGAACCGCATCATCTTCTTCGCCATCCTATTGCCGTTGCTGACGGTGGCCGGTGCCATGCTATTGGGCAGCCAGAGTGATGCCCTAAGCCTTGCCCATAAGGATATCTATCTATATGAACTGTTGCTCCAGCAAGAAAGGCTACGGGTAGATGCGTCAGCGGGAATGGCACAGCCAGAGATGGACGTACCCTTGTAAGTTTAAACCTTCAACGCCCTGGGCGGCGACATGGAGGAACTGAAAGCCAAGGTCGATGACGTGCGGCGTGACTACACCTTCTACGCATACCTTGCCGGTGCCCTGATAGGATTCATTATTGGCTTCAAACTCTTGAAATTGTCGCTCAAACGCAGTCGTAAGACCTATGAAGTCTCTTCGGCCCGTTGTACGATGTGCGGCAAGTGCTTCAACTATTGTCCTCAGAACCTAAACCTCAAGAAACATGAGAAAACTATATCGTAATATCGCTATTGTCACGGCTGTCTTCATGCTCGCCTTAGTGGTCATGCTGGGTGTGAGTTACTACCAGATGCAGCAGGTGTCTCCACTCGAAACAGGAGTGATGGAGACGCTGAAGGAGTTGAATGAAAGCAACGATGACAATCAGAAGTTGCAACAGCAGATCCGTGAATTGGACTTACTGTCGCGCAAGGCCTACTTTGTGCAGGAGGGCCAGTTGAAGACGGGCATTTACCTGCTCATCGCTATGGCACTCGTCCTCGTGACGTGTCTGAACCTTTACTATAAGGACACGAAGAACCTGCCCGACAAGGAATTAGACCCCATCGACGAGTGGCTCATCAGAAGCCAAGCACGCAAATACATCGGGTGGGCGGCCGTTGTGGCGGCTGTGGCAGGCATTGGCATCATTGGTTTCCAGTCAGTAGACTTCAAGGCGCTGATGGCACAGAATGACAAGAACGATGCTTCGGGTGAGATGCAGAACGACAGTACAGCAGTTGTGGCAGATTCGTTGCAGACTGATGTACTCGCTCAGGCCGACAGTCTGAAGACCGACAGCGTAAGCATTGCGGAAGCTGATTCGGCTGCTGTGGAGGACGAGATGCCCGAACTGAAGATTACGTCGAAGGCCTTCCGAGGCAACAACTCCAGCGGCAGTTCATCAGCCAGAGGTATCGCTACCTCATGGAACCTCAGTAGCAAGAAGAACATCCTTTGGCAGTCGTCCATCCCCAAGCACGGCTACAACTCGCCTGTCATCACGGGCCGTAATGTCTTCATTACTGGTGCCGATAAAAGTGCCCGTGAACTCTACTGCTTCGATGTGTGGACAGGTGAACTGAAGTGGACGGTGAAGGCCGACGGTATCTCTGGCTCTCCCAGTTCCATGCCGAAGGTGAATGCTGATACAGGCTTAGCAGCCAGCACGGTAGCCACAAACGGTACGGAGGTAGCAGCCATCTTCGCTACGGGCGACGTGATCTGTGCCGATATGGAGGGCAAACGCCTGTGGGCGAAGAACATTGGTCTGCCCGACAACCATTACGGCTATGCCTCGTCGCTACTGATGTTCGGCAACACGCTCATCATCCAGTATCAGAACAATTCGAATGCCAAGATTCTTGCCCTCAATGCGAAGAATGGTAATCAGGTGTGGAGCAAGTCGCCAAAGGACAAGATTGCGTGGAGTTCACCTATTATCGCCACATTGGGCGGTAAGTCAGCCCTAGTGGTAATGGGCAATCCCGCCATTGCTGCCTACAACCCAGGTAACGGTGCGGAACTGTGGCGCGTGGACTGCATGACAGGCGAGGTGGGTTCGAGTCCTGCCAGTGCGGGTGGCGTCGTGTTTGGCGCCAGCGAATATTCCAAGTGTATTGCCATCGACGGTGCTACGGGCGAGACCCTTTGGGAG
>JAGCNQ010000103.1 GCA_017645845.1 Bacteroidaceae bacterium | reverse complement strand
CTGTACCTTCTCAATCTTGGCAAAATGCGGACAGTTGCCATCCCTCCATGCCGAGGGATAGATGGCATTGCCCATCGTCCTGTCGGCAGGAGTCAATTGTCCAATGTGATAGTGCATACACTTGTCACGCAGTGTGCAGTTATGGTTGAAGCACAGCGCATACCCACCGGGGGCATCGCTGAAAGAAAGTGTTTTTCCGTTCATAACTATTGAAATTTTTAGTTGATTAAATCGAGTACAAAGATACAACTATTTCCATACTTTTCCAAGTATTTTTTACTAATTTTCATGTAAAATAATGTTAAAAACGCAATTTTAATGTCACAATATCACACTATAACTATCGCTAAATCAAGAAGTATGACATTGTGATATTGAAATCATAAAAAATATATGTAATAATTTAGTTTGGGAGCTTCGAAAACGCCAATCTACAGAAAAACTGCTGCAGATTTGTTACATTCGGGAAAACAACCTATCTTTGTACCCAAAATACAGACAAATTAGGGTGAGTCATACAAAAAAAGCCACACAATTACGGGAATGATGCCTGAATGTCGAAAAAAATAGTACCTTTGTCCCCAATAAATACAAATATCTGCAGGAGTAGATGAGTCAAGACAGCAATAGCAGACTGGCCAAGAATACAATTGTGCTGTACTTCCGGATGGCCTTTCAAATGGCGGTATTCCTGTACACATCGCGAGTCGTGGTGCGTATGTTGGGCATTCAGGACTATGGCATTTATGATGTGGTGGCAGGCATTGTCGTCATGTTAAGCTTACTGAACAACAGCCTGACGACTTGCACCCTGCGTTTCATCACCGTTGCCTTGGGGAAGGGCGGGCACACATACCTGAACGATGTCTATTCGGTCAGTATCAGCATACATGTACTCATGGCTTTGTTTGTCCTGCTTCTTGGCGAGACGGTGGGGCTGTGGTATGTTCTGACGCAGTTGGTCTTCCCGCCTGAGATGCTGTGGCCTGTCATCGTCTGCTATCAATGCTCTTTAGCGATGGGCATGCTGCTGATTGTCAGCATGCCATACAATGCCACAATTATTGCATACGAACGTATGACGGCTTTTGCCGGCATCACCATTATGGATGTCATACTGAAGTTGGGTGTAGCCTCTGCTTTGTGTCTGTTTGCTGAAGGCCGGCGATTGGTGCCCTATGCTTTGCTGATGTTGTGTGCCAACGCCATTACGCGTATCTCCTATAGCGTGTATTGCAGACGGGCTTTCCCACAGCTTCGATTCCGCTTCTGCCGTGACCGTAGCATTGTGCGCGAGATGTTGTCCTTCGCAGGCTGGAGCACGTTTGGCAATGCCTCTGTTGCTTGCAACACCCAGGGCTTGAATCTGGTTCTCAACAATGTTGGTGGTCCGGCGGTGAATGCTGCACGAGGCGTAGCATTCCAGGTGCAGATGGCTGTGACACAGTTTGTCGCCAGTTTCCAAATGGCCATCAATCCCCAAATCACCAAGACATACGCTCAAGATGATGTTCACAAAACCAGACAGTTGGTATTGCGTTCATCCCGTCTATCATATATGATGATACTGCTCATCACTGTACCCCTGCTACTGGCAGCGCCGTGGGTGCTAAAGCTATGGTTGGGCATTGTGCCCGACCATGCTGAATCTTTCATGCGGCTGATGTTGTTAGTGTCCATGGTAGATGCCATTGCCAATCCCATGATGGTGGCTGCGGCTGCAACTGGTCGTATCCGCAAATATCATACATGCATCGGCACCATCCTTCTACTGACCCTGCCCATTGCTTTCGTATGCGTCAAATACTTTGCCATGCCAGTTGAAACAGTATTTGTGGTATTGTTGGTGATGACTATCCTTGCCCAATGTGCCCGTATGGTGCTATGCAGAGAGCTTTTCGGGTTGGCAATTATGGATTTCTGCAGGCAAGTGCTCCTCCGAGTACTGTTAGTATCGGTGTTGGCTGTCGGACCACTGTTATTGCTTTTCCGACATGTCACAGATATGTGGACAGCCATCGGTGCTTGCGTCTTGTCGGAGCTGTGGCTCGTCACTGTCATTGCAGCGATTGGCATGCAGCATGATGAGAGGATTTTTGTATTGAAGAAACTGAAGATAAGAAAATAGAGATGAAGAAACTGATATTTAAACCCATCATAGCACTTGCCTCACTCTGGGGTAAAATGCTACCCGAACGAATAGTACTTGTATGGCAGGATTTGCGGAACAAGTGCTACGCGGCATATCTCAAGCATTTCTTTGACGGTGCCGAGGAGTTGATAACCAACGGCTCGCCTGTGCGTGTTACAGGCGGGCGATATATCCGAATGGGGCGTCGTGTGACGCTGGGCTCCTGGGCTCGGCTGGAAGCCACTTATCGCTGGGAGATTTGTTCACAGACGTTTACTCCGCAGGTAGTTATAGGCGACAATGTCGTTCTGGCTCCGTTTAGTCGCATCGGCTGCATCAATAGGGTGGAGATTGGGGATTGGACAACGACGGGGCAGCGTGTTTATATCACAGACCATACGCATGGTGACGTGTCCTACGAACAACTGAACTTACCTCCGCGTCACCGTCCGCTTTATTCTAAGGGACCTGTCAAAATTGGTGCATACGTGCACATCGGTGAGAACAGTTGCATCATGCCGGGTGTAACTATCGGAGACCATAGTGTGATAGGCGCAGGCTCCATCGTTACGCATGACATCCCGCCCTACACCGTGGCAGCCGGGAACCCTGCCAAGATTCTAAAGACAATAACAGGCTCCCCTGACTCCCCACAAAGAGAAGACTTTAATTAATGTGAATAATTATACTTAACCTTTAAATAACAAACGATATGAAGAAACTATTATTCCTTTTGGCAATCACGTTTTGCCTGTCTGCCTCTGCGCAGAAGAAAGTTATTGACTCCAAAACCACTTTCGCCCGTGAGGTGCTGCAACCTTACGTTGACCGCGGTGAACTGCCCGGTGCAATCAGCATTTTCTACAACAATGGTGTGCAGGAGACTTGCTGCATCGGTTATGCCAATGTTGAGACGAAACGTCCTATCCGTCTTGACAATGTTTTTATGCAATGTTCTCAAACGAAAGGCTTTTGCGGTGTGACCATCGCTAAACTGGTTGAAGAGGGCAAACTCTCTCTTGACGACCCTGTTTCGAAATACCTGCCAGAGTTCAAGGAACTGTGGGTGCAGGACAGCGACAAGGACGGCATCAAGACGCTGCACAAAGCCAAGAACGTGTTGACTGTACGTATGGTGCTGAACCACACAGGCGGTTTCCCCTTCGAATGCAGTGCCAAGCGCAGTGATGTCCGCGGCGGCGGTTGGTCAGGCGGCGCTCCCTTACGTCAGGTGGCCAGTATTGCTGCCGGTTCACCCATCATGTTCGAACCGGGCACTAAAGACATGTATTCCAATACCGGCATTGACATCGGTGCTGCTGTAGTAGAGGTCATCACTGGCATGAAGTGGGAGGACTATCTGAAGAAGGAAGTCCTCGACCCGTTGGGAATGAAATCCACTTGGTTCTGGCCTACCGACAAGCAGCTGAAAAAACAGATTGAAATGTACGATGTGAAGGAAGGCCAGACTGCAGTATATCGTCTGGAAAACGGATGGGAGCAACGTCCTTATAATGACGGACATGTCTTCGCTTCTGCCGGTGCAGGACTTTGGACAACCGCTAACGACCAGTTGAAGTTCTACAAGATGCTAATGAACCTGGGAATGGGCGATAACGGTGTTCGCATCCTGAAAGAAGAGACAGTGAAGTCTATCCTCGCCCAGACCACTCGTCCTGACAATTTAGGTGGCTATTCGCTCGGTCTGAATGCACCGAAGAAGGATGGAGAAAATGAATGGTTCGGTCACGGAGGAGCCTGGGGCACCAACTGCATGGTCAACTGGCACAAGAAGCAACTCAAGCTTTGGGTGGTGCAGGTTAACGGTTCTCAGCCCTGGAACGGCCCAATGGGCAAGGCTGCCGAGAAATTCTTCTCACAGACCATCGACACATCCGGCATTGACGCCTACACTGGAAGAACAAAATAGTTCATAATTGAATGTTATCCAGTACTCAGAATCCTCGGATTAAGCATTTGCTGCTACTTCAGCAGAAGTCTGCGCAACGCAGGGCAGATGGTCTCTTCGTAGTTGAGGGACAACGCGAAGTGGAGCACTGCCTTGCTGCCGGCTTTGTCGTGCAAACAGCCTATGTATGTCAAGAGATAGCAGGTCCCGTTTCTCTACCTCAGACTGTGGAAGTCGTTCCTGTTACCTCCCATGTCTATGAGCGCATCGCCTACAGAGGCAGTACAGAAGGCATTGTAGCTGTGGTGGAAGCCCGTCGGACGAAACTTAGCGACCTGCGACTCCCTAAATCACCGCTGATTGTGGTACTGGAAAGCGTAGAGAAGCCCGGAAATTTGGGCGCCGTTCTGCGCAGTGCCGATGCAGCAGGAGCTGATGCTGTGGTGGTTTGCGACCCGCTGACTGACCTTTATAATCCCAACCTTATCCGCTCTGCTGTCGGAGCCATCTTCACTGTTCCCTGTGTGGCTTGCAGCACAGAGGAGTGCATCACATTTTTCAAGGAAAAGGGCATCCAGATACTCACAGCACAACTACAGGATTCGAGCCTCTATTATGACACCTCGATGACAGGTCCAACTGCCATTGTGATGGGTACGGAGGCCACTGGACTGACAGACCTATGGCGTAATGCTGCCGATGCACACATTCGCATCCCAATGTTGGGACAGTTGGACTCGCTCAATGTTTCTGTTAGCGCAGCCATCCTGCTTTTCGAGGCGGTACGGCAACGCCAAACACTATTTAAGGAAAAATAATTATTACGAAATGTCGGACTTTTTGTAAATAATGCTATATTTGCATGGAAACATATATAAATTTAACAATAAGGTATAAAAGATGAAAACAAATCGTATCCTAAGCACTGCGTTGCTTTTGTTGGCTCTCTGCTCTGCTGCAACAGCACAGCAGTTACGCGTGGACATCACGCTCAAAGACAGGGGTGTAGTATCCTGTCCTTTGGATGATATTGAGTATATGGAAATTGTGCAGGGAGCAAATCCCGGCGAACTGGATGGTGTCTGGTATTTGGGATGGAAGGTGGGTAACAATGGCTCTGGCACCAAGACAGATATGAATGGCAGCGAGACATTGGTTTTTACCGCAGGCCCAAAGATGAAGTGGATTAAGTCATCTACAGAGACGGTTTATGATTTGACCTACACAGAAGACGGCGGTAAGGAGGGTGGCACATTCACGGCCATAAAGGAAGGTACTACGAACAAGCTCACCTACCAAATCGTCGCCATCGAGGGTGATTTGCTTCTGCTCAAGCAGGGAACAAACCGTTTCTATTTCTACAAGTCGAAGGACGCAGCGGCACTGGCTGAATTTGTCGCTTATCCCACACGAACCCCCATCTACACTGATGCGAACAAATTGTGGGCTGCCAGCGTCAAGGGGGGGGCTACGGCTTCTGATGTTACCCCCATGGGCAGACATTTCGAGAACTATGCCGCCGCTACCGCTGCTGATAAGTCTTGGCTCGCCAATCCCAACAACCAGCCTGATTTGAGCTGGCACGAATTGGGCAG
Organism: Bacteroidaceae bacterium; assembly: GCA_017645845.1. GTDB lineage: Bacteria > Bacteroidota > Bacteroidia > Bacteroidales > Bacteroidaceae > Physcousia. The sequence goes on along the minus strand of JAGCNQ010000103.1, from coordinate 25,666 downwards.
CAAAACATGGACGGAAAAGACAATCACCCTCTATCCCTTCGGTTCGCCCGAGCCTGCAGATGTTAACCAGCACTCTATCGGCGACTGCTGCATGTGCGCTGTCTTTGCTTCATTCGCCTACATCTATCCCGAATGGATTAAGACCATCATTGAGCAGGACGGCAACAACTTTACTGTCCACATGTTCGACCCAATGGGCAACCCCATTGACGTGGTGGTGGACAATAAACTGATGTGCAATTCTGATGGAGGAGTCGGTCAGGTATTCGGCAAGAACAACAAGTACAACTGGGCAACTATCATGGAGAAGGCGTTGATGAAATGGGAAACCCGGTTCAAGTGCAACAAAATTGGCGGCATCGGTACAGAGCATGCTGCGCCTCCCTTCACAGGCAACGGTGCAAGCTATAGCTTCAGTCCCGACAGACTCTACAATTCGGAGTTTGACCTTGTTGTCGATTACGCTTTGAGTCACGGTATGATTAGCGTGGGTGGCTTCAATGTGGGTGACCTCGTTTGCGGCGATCCGGAGATGAAGACAGTTACGGGCCACGCCTTTACGGTGATGTATCCTGATGAAGGTGCCGACTACAAGTTCGTGATGCGTAATCCTTGGGGACATGCCGGCAAGAACAATAGTAAGCAGGATGGCAAACTGGAGATTCCCAACAAGCGCGAATACCTGAAGACCATCGACTTCCGTCTGGTTTATCCGGGAGAGCAAATGGCTCAATACAAGAAGGAGAATCTGAGTGGCTACACTGTGCCTAACTTCAAACCAATGTATTACCTGGATGTAAATCCCTCAGATGAAATGTTGCGTATGTACAACGTGAAGGACTTCGAACCGCTTCCTTTCCCATTCAATGACGAGACCGTCATCGAAGAGGAAGAATAATAGCATCCCATATAGCAGGACAACAAATCCCCTGTTGACAGGTAATTAAAGACTTGTCAGCAGGGGATTTTCAGATAGTAAGCAACGTCTGAAAAAGTTAGTATACTAAGTTTTTCTTGGTTATTATTTTTTTTCGTACCTTTGTGTCGGAATAACCTAAACAAAGACTAAAAACCAACATAATCATGAGAAACAATCGTATCTTGAGCACATCATTGCTACTGGTGCTCCTATGCTATGCCGCCAAGGCACAATTGCGAATGGACGTCATCTGCATGGACAAGAATATCGTCTCTATCCCATTGAATAATATCCGCTACTTGGAAATTGTGGAGGGTGCTGGAGCCAGTGAACTGGACGGTCCATGGTTCTTGGGATGGAAATACAGTAGCGGAACACAGACGCACTACGATGGTACGGAGGTATTTATCTTCAGTGCAGGCAAGATGACATGGTCCAGAAGTACAACTGATATCAATTACAGTCTAACCTATCCCGAGGGCGGTGCTCAGGTGGGCAGTTCCTTCAAGGCCCGTCGCGAAGGCTCTACCACTGACCTTACCTACACAATCCTCGTCCTCGATGACAACATGCTCGCTTTTAAGCAGGGTATGACGTATTACTATTTGTACAGGACACAGGAGGCTGCATTGCAGGCTACGACATACCCTGATTACCCCACACGCGTTCCATACACCGATCCTGCGAAGCTATGGGCATCTAGTGTCAAAAGTGGCGACACCAGCTCCAAGATTACACCCATGGGCAAGCATTTCGAAAAGTTCTCTGCTGCTACTGACGATCAGCGGACATGGCTTGCCAATCCAAACAACCAGCCCGATCCGGCACAACTGCTCGATGATCCCCAAAGCTATAAGTACTGGACGGCTAAGTCTATCACCCTCTATCCCTTTGGCGAGCCGACACCTGCGGATGTCAACCAGACTGCTATCGGCGACTGCTGTATGTGCGCTTCCTTTGCATCCTTCGCCTATCTGTATCCCGAATGGATCAAGACACTCATAGAGGAGGACGGCAACAATTATACCGTGCATATGTTCGACCCTATGGGCAATCCCATTGACGTGGTGGTGGATAACAAACTGTTGTGCAACAGTGGCGGCGGCAGTGCTCAATTGCGTGGCAAGAACGGTAAGTTCACATGGTCAACCATACTGGAGAAATCGCTCATGAAGTGGGAGACATGCTTCAGATGCAACCACCTCGAAGGTATCCCAACGGAACATGCGATACCTCCCTTTACTGGTTCCGGCAGCAGCTATGCCTTCGACTGGAACAAGCTGTACGACACCGAGCTGAAAATGATTGTCGAGTATAACCTCGCTAACGGCATGCTTGCTGTTGGCGGTTTCCACGAGAGTGGTCATCCTTGTGGTCCGTTGGAGAGTGTTACCGGTCATGCTTTCACAGCAATGTTGCCCGATGAAGGTGCTGACTACATGTTCGTCATGCGAAATCCTTGGGGCAGTGGCGGCTATCCTGTTGACGGCAAACTGGAGATTCCTTATAATCACGATATAGCAAAACTTATCGATATCCGTTTCTTGAATCCAGGTTCCGCCGCTCCCTACAAACGCGAGAACCTAACAGGCTATACAGCCCCGAGGTACATTCGTACGAATAAAGACCCGCATCCCACAAAAGAACTGTTGCGCAGGTACAATCTAGAGAGCTACGAGCCCTTGTATTTCAAGGTTAATCCCGAAGATGAAATCAGTTTCGAGGAGGAAGCCGGCGAAATAATAAGGTAATTTAGGGACAAAAAAAGAAGCGGTCCTCACGGATTGCTTCTCCAAAAACTAAAACTAACAACTATTATTAACCTTCAAACAAATCTTTCTACCTAAACATTTAACTAACTTATATTATGCTATCGAAATAGCCTTGCTTTTCTTTTGCACTGCAAAGGTACGACAAAATATTCTTTCTGCAAGTAAAAGAGGCAAGAAATGTGGCAAATTGCCAGTTTTGTTGATTTATGTCAAGGCCTTAATACTTTTTTAACGCCATTCAACACTATCTTTGCATGTTTGGGAGATTGGAAGATTAGTCAATTGGTCGTTATGGGATTTCACAAGCAACCGTTAGTAATTTTCCAAAACGACTAATCTCCTAATATCCTAAAAGACTTGTTCTTCTTCGATGTCGAAACCAACCAATTCTTCCTCACCGTCGGAGTTTCCCTCATCCTCATCAATAACACTCTTACACGGATCGAAGTAGCTGGGGATGTCAAAGTTTTCAGTCTGACTATAGCCGAGACGCGTGTCTGCATAAACTTTCTGCAGGAAGTATGCAGCAATGGGGAGTGCAGAATTGGCACCTTGTCCCAAAGCCATGCTGGCAAAGTGGACATCACGCTCATCACCACCTACCCATGCTCCAAAGCAAAGGCGCGGCGTATAGCCTACGAACCAGCCATCGCTGTTGTCGTTGGTTGTACCGGTCTTGCCACCCATAGGAGCTGTAATTTTGTAGCGGTTACGCATACGGCTGCCTGTACCGCCATCGATGACACCTCGCATCATGACAATCATCTTGTAGGCGGCCTCCTCGGAAATCACTTCCTTGACTCTTGACTGGAACTGTGCCAGCACATTGCCGTCGCTATCCTCGATGCGAGTGACATAGAGCGGACAGCGGCGGACGCCCTTCTGAGGGAAGGCAGAGTATGCACCCACCATCTCAGCGACCGAAATGTCGCAAGGTCCGAGGCAGAGTGCCAATGAAGGATGGATGTCTTGGTTCTGAATGCCAAAGTCGTGCAATAGTTTGACGAGCAGAGAAGGACTGAGCTGGTTTAGCAACCAGGCAGAAATCCAGTTGTTACTCATGGCCAGTCCCCACTTGAGTGTTACCATCTCACCATATCGGGATCGGCTACCGTTACGAGGCGTCCAAGCCCCACTTCCTGCCACGAAATAGGTCTGCTGAACATTAGGTGCCACATCGCAAGGCGTCCAGCCGTTCTCCATAGCCAATGAGTACAAGTATGGTTTTATCGTGGAGCCGACCTGACGTTTTCCCTGTGTGCACATGTCGTACTGGAAGTGACTATAGTCAACACCACCGATGTAGGCTTTTACGTGTCCCGTCTCAGTATCCATACACATGAAGCCTGTGCGAAGGAAAGACTTGTAATAGCGGATACTATCGAGGGGCGACATAACCGTATCTATGTCTCCGTGCAAGGAATAAACCGTCATCTCTATGGGCTTCGAGAAGGCATCATCGATTTCCGCGTCCGAATAACCGGCTCTTTTCATTTCGAGGTAGCGGGCACATTGGCGCTTGGCACGAGCCAGGTCGGCGCGAGCCTTGTCTGCCGAAATGGCAGAAGCATAAGGCGCGTTCCTGTTCTTGCGCTGCTCCTTGTCGAAGAGTGGTTGCAACTCGCCGGTAACATGCTTGGCAACAGCCTGTTCGGCATATTCCTGCATGCGACTGTCCAGGGTGGTATAGACCTTGAGGCCGTCGGTATAGATATTATAGGGCCGCCCTTCACGGTTCATGTTCTTGTTGCACCATCCGTAAAGCGGGTCCTCTTCCCATGACAGCGAGTCCTCGTAGAACTTCTGCTTCTGCCAAGAGGGATAGTCGCTGCGGACAGGCTTCTTGGCCATGAGCATGAGGCGCAGATGGTCACGCAGGTAGGTGGCGTGTCCCTCCTTATGGCTGACACGATGGAAGTTGAGACCCAGCGGCCGCTCCCGGAGTTCTTCGCGCTGCTCTTCAGTCAGGAAACCGGCCTTCTCCATCTGCATCAGCACAACATTCCTGCGTTCTATACAACGATCGGGATACCGGACGGGATTGTAAAGGCTGGGATTCTTGCACATGCCAACAAGCAAGGCACATTGGCAGGTGTCGAGGGCCAGAGGCTCTTTGCCGAAATAAGTCTGAGCGGCTGTCTTGATGCCGACGGCGTTGTGCAGGAAATCGAAGTAGTTGAAGTACATGCCGATGATTTCCTCCTTGGTATAGAAGCGTTCCAACTTAAGGGCAATAACCCATTCTATGGGCTTTTGCAAAAGGCGTTCTTGAGTTGTGGCGGCTTTCTCGGAGTAGAGCTGCTTGGCAAGCTGCTGCGTGATGGTGCTACCGCCACCGGCACTCTTCTGTTGAAGTATGCCGCGCTTGACAATGGCTCGTATCAATGCCCAGAAGTCGATACCGTTATGTTCGTAGAAGCGTACGTCTTCTGTGGCAACAAGCGCCTGTACAAGGGCAGGAGGAAGCTCACTATAGTCAGCGAAGACGCGATTGGCACTGCTGTAGCTCCACGTGCCCAACTGTTTGCCGTCAGCAGAGAATACCTGTGTGGCAAACTTATTAACGGGGTTTTGTAGCTGCTGAATATTGGGCATGTAACCGATGGCACCCGTGAATATACCGTAGAATATGATACCGATGACGATGACGCCCAACAGGTAGAACATCCATAGGAAGATGAAAAACTTCTTTCTCATACGAAATGTCGTTTAAGACTACAAAGGTACGACATATAATTTAAAATTCAAAATTATTAAATTCAAAATGTAAGAATTATAAAATAATCTCTAATCTTTCATCTCTAATCTCTAATCTTTTTCCTATCTTTGCAAAAGAAAATTGCAAAGCAATGGAAAATAGAAGTCTTGTAACCATAGCCCATCACTCACGCCAGAAGATTGAACACCTCATCCGTATGGCGCAGGAGTTCGAAAAGCATCCTAACCGCCGTCTTCTCGAGGGTCGTATTGTGGCCACTTTGTTCTTTGAACCCAGCACTCGCACCCGTCTCAGTTTCGAGACGGCAGCCAACCGACTCGGCGCAAAAGTCATCGGTTTTGCCGACCCCAAGGTGACCAGCGGCACAAAGGGCGAGACACTCAAAGACACGATTATGATGGTGTCCAACTATGCCGACATCATCGTCATGCGCCACCATCTGGAGGGAGCTGCCCAGTATGCCAGCGAAGTTTCGCCCGTGCCCATCGTCAATGCCGGCGACGGAGCCAACCAGCATCCCAGCCAGACAATGCTCGACCTCTACACCATCTATCAGACGCAGGGCACTTTGGAGAACCTGAACATCTATCTGGTGGGCGACCTCAAGTACGGCCGCACGGTGCACAGCATGCTCACAGCCATGCGCCACTTCTCCCCCACTTTCCACTTCATTGCACCCGACGAGCTCGCTATGCCCGAGCACTACAAGATGTACTGCCGCGAGAACGGAATCAAATATGTGGAGCATCAGGACTTCGATGCCGACACCATCTCCGGAGCAGACATATTATATATGACACGCGTACAGCGTGAGCGCTTCACCGACCTCGACGAGTACGAACGTGTCAAGGACCGTTACCTGTTGAAGCGTAAAATGCTCTCCAAGGCCAAGCCGAACATGAAGATTCTGCACCCACTCCCCAGAGTGAACGAGATTGAGTACAGTATCGACGACATGCCCTACGCCTACTACTTCCAGCAGGCCCAGAACGGACTCTATGCCCGTCAGGCTATTCTATGCGACGCGCTTGGCATTACGCTCGACGATATTATCAACGACAAAACCATCATCAAATGAAACGACAGGAACATTTTTGTGCAGACGAGAGCAAAGGCCAAGCGTGCATGGACTATGCCGAGACAAGAAAAAAGTCGCGTGAAGTGCAACTCCAGGTGGCTGCCCTCGAGAACGGCACAGTCATCGACCATATACCTTCCTCCAAGCTCTTTCAGGTCATCAGCCTGCTCCACCTCGAAAAAGAGCGATCTGCTGTCACCATCGGTTATAACCTTAAGAGTAGGAAGATGGGACACAAGAGCATCATCAAAATTGCCGACAAGTTCTTCTCCGACGATGAAATCAACCAGCTTTCTGTCGTAGCACCTAACGTCACACTCAGCATCATTCGCGACTATGAGGTGGTAGAGAAGAAGGAAGTCCGCATGCCTGAGGAACTTATCGGCATTGTCCGCTGCGACAACCACAAGTGCATCACAAACAACGAGCCGATGCAAACCCGCTTCCATTTCCTCGGCAAAGAACGCGGCACCCTCCAGTGCCACTACTGCAATAGGGAAATCAGTCTGAGTGAAGTAAAACTAGTATAACACGGCCCCATCCAAACCTTCTCGAGGGAAGGCTTACAGGTCACTCCCCCTCAGGGAGACGAAGGGGGCCACAATTTAATTTTAACAAATGATTCAGGACACAACAATCTTCTCCCTCATCGAGAAGGAAAACCAGCGACAGCGTAGAGGAATGGAACTCATTGCCTCCGAAAACTATGTAAGTGACCAGGTTATGGCGGCTATGGGCTCCTGCTTGACCAACAAATATGCCGAAGGCTATCCCGGCAAGCGCTACTACGGCGGTTGTCAGGTCGTCGATGAAGTGGAACAGCTTGCCATCGACCGCGTCTGCAAGCTTTTTGACGCTGAGTATGCCAACGTGCAGCCACACTCTGGTGCACAGGCCAATGCAGCTGTCTTCCTGGCTTGCCTCAATCCGGGCGACACCTTCATGGGCCTCAACCTCGATCACGGCGGGCACCTCAGTCACGGCTCTCTGGTCAATACCAGCGGCATTATCTACAAACCCGTCGGCTACAACCTCAAGAAGGAGACCGGTCGCGTGGATTATGACGAGATGGAGCGACTTGCCCTTCAACACAAGCCCAAACTCATCATCGGCGGCGGTTCAGCCTACAGCCGCGAGTGGGACTATGCCCGCATGCGTCAGATAGCAGACAAAGTGGGCGCACTCTTGATGATTGATATGGCTCATCCTGCCGGCCTCATCGCAGCAGGTCTGCTCGACAATCCCGTGAAGTACGCACACATCGTCACCAGCACAACCCACAAGACCCTGCGCGGTCCTCGTGGAGGCATCATCCTCATGGGCAAGGACTTCGACAATCCTTGGGGCAAGACAACTCCGAAGGGCGAAATCAAGAAGATGTCTGCCCTGCTGAACAGCGCCGTCTTTCCAGGCATTCAAGGTGGTCCGCTGGAGCACGTTATTGCTGCAAAGGCCGTTGCCTTTGGCGAGGCTCTGCAACCGGAATTCAAAGAATGGGCAAAGCAGGTGAAGAAGAACGCTGCGGTTTTAGCCGAAGAACTTATCAAGCGCGGCTTCGACATCGTCAGCGGCGGTACAGACAACCACTCTATGCTCGTCGATTTGCGCAGCAAGTATCCCGACCTCACCGGTAAGGTTGCAGAGAAGGCGCTTGTTGCTGCCGATCTGACCGTTAACAAGAACATGGTGCCCTTCGACAGCCGCAGCGCATTCCAGACATCAGGCATCCGTCTCGGAACGCCGGCTATTACGACGCGCGGCGCCAAGGAAGACCTGATGGTCAAGATAGCCGAGTTCATTGAGCGCGTGCTCAACGCTCCCGAGGACGAAACCGTCATCGCCCAAGTTCGCAGCGAAGTCAACGCCATCATGGCGGGCTATCCCATCTTCGCTTATTAAAGGGGAAAAAAGATTTTCCCATGGGAAGCTTTCTCTGTTTCAAGGCTTGAAACTTATGTTTCGAGCCTTGAAACTTATATTCCAAAACTTGGAACACAAATTACTCCTAAGGGGAAAAACATTTTATAGGGAGTCCCTAGATAAAATAATTGCCGAGAATCTATACTAATACGATAAGTACAGATAATTTGTCTGGGCAGGATATTCGGCAGCCAAGGTGTCTATTTGGTTGACTACTGGCATAATGCCCAGTTCTTTACGCCACTTGCGGATTACCAAACCTGCCTTCTCCATATTCATATATGCTTCCAGGCCGAGGGCACGGGCAATCTGAAAATCGGAAAAGCCATAGACTTTCGCCTCGTGAAGCAGGTCGGAGAATTCAGGTTCTTCGAGAGCTTCGAGTAGCTCTGAATAATCTGAACACTCCGAATAATCTGATAACCAAGAGAATTCACGTAATCGTTCATCTATGTTGATAATGTGCCTGAGCTTCTCAAGGAACCAACGGTCTATCTTCGTCCAACGATAAATCTGCTCCACCGAGTAGCCCATCATCATGGCCTTGGCAATAACGAAGATACGGGTATCAGTGGCGTGCTGCAAAGCGGCAGGGACATCGGTCACATGCTGTGCTTTGTTATCCACAAAGCCGTGCATACCTTGCCCGATCATGCGAAGCCCTTTCTGAATGGCTTCTTCGAAGGTACGACCAATGGCCATTACCTCGCCCACGCTCTTCATGCTGGAACCCAATTCGTGATTCACACCGTGGAACTTGGAGAGGTCCCAACGCGGAATCTTGCAAACCACATAATCTAAGGCTGGCTCGAAGAAGGCGCTTGTAGTCTTGGTGACACTATTCTTTAAATCGAAGAGACCATAGCCGAGACCTAGTTTGGCGGCAACAAAAGCGAGTGGATAGCCCGTTGCTTTGCTGGCAAGAGCGCTGGAACGGCTCAGTCGGGCATTAACCTCAATAACGCGATAGTCCTCACTCGCAGGATCAAGAGCGTATTGCACATTGCACTCGCCTACAATACCGATGTGACGGATAATCTTGATGGCAAGGGCACGGAGCTTGTGATATTCGTTGTTGGAGAGCGTCTGGCTGGGAGCCACTACTATCGATTCGCCGGTATGGATGCCGAGCGGGTCGAAGTTCTCCATGTTGCATACTGTAATACAGTTGTCGAAACGGTCACGTACCACCTCGTATTCTATCTCCTTCCAACCCCTCAAGGATTTCTCTACAAGAACCTGTGACGAGAAGGAGAAGGCTTCTTCAGCTTGTGCAAGCAATTCCGTCTCATTGTCGCAGAACCCAGAACCCAAGCCGCCTAAGGCATAAGCAGCTCTCAGAATTACGGGAAAGCCAAGCTCTGCAGCAGCTTTTTGCACTTCTCCAATAGTACTGCAGGCTTCACTCTTGATGGTTTTCACTCCTATTTCATCAAGTTTCTTCACAAAGAGTTCACGGTCTTCTGTATCGATGATGGCTTGAATGGGAGTTCCGAGCACTTTTACGCCATACTTCTCCAGTATGCCTCGCTTGTGGAGCTCCACACCACAGTTCAACGCTGTCTGTCCGCCAAAGGAAAGCAAGATGCCATCCGGTCGTTCTTTCTCGATGACACGTTCCACGAACTCTGGTGTAACCGGTTGGAAATATACCGTCTCAGCCACATCTTTCGAGGTCTGAACAGTAGCGATATTGGGATTGATGAGAACAGTCCTGACACCCTCTTCTTTCAACGCTTTCAGCGCTTGTGCTCCACTATAATCAAACTCACCGGCCTGACCGATTTTTAAGGCACCTGAGCCAAGAAGGAGAACAGACCCTCCCCCTTGCCCCTCCCCAATAGGGAGGGGAGTAGAATGTATCAGACTAGCTGCTCCCCTTTCTGCTCGTGAAAGGTAATCACTCCCGTCCCTACAGGGGAGGGGTAAGGGGGAGGGTCCGAGGCTTTTTATAAACTCATCGAACATCCACTCTGTATCCGTTGGACCGCTACAAGCTTCCGGATGAAACTGCGCTGAGAACCAAGGATTTGTTTTGTGGCGAATGCCCTCGTTGGAACCATCGTTCATATTCACGAAAAGAGGTTCCCAGTCGGCGGACAGAGTGCTATCGTCCACAGCATAGCCGTGATTCTGCGAAGTAATAAAGCAACGGTTCGTACCTACTTGCCGCACGGGTTGGTTGTGAGAACGATGGCCGTATTTCAGTTTATATGTCTTTGCTCCAGCCGCTCTTGCCAAAAGCTGATTGCCGAGACAAATGCCCATAAGCGGCCGCACCATAGCGGCAGCAAATTCTTCATTCTTAATTCTTAATTCTTCATTTCTCAAAAACGTACGGATGTGCTCCACAGTCTTGCCACATTGCTCTGGGTCGCCAGGACCATTCGCCAAAAAGAGACCGTCAAATTCCAACTGATTGAAGTCATAGTCCCACGGCACTCTAATGACCTCCACACCTCGACGGAGCAGGCAACGAATGATGTTTGCCTTCACACCACAATCCACTAAAACGATTCGTAGGGCTTCTCCCCTCCCTCCACGGGAGGGGCCGGGGGTGGGTCCTTCAGGTTTGTAGGTAATCACTTCCTTGCAACTGACCTTCTCCACCCAGTTGATGCTGCCGTAGTCCTCTTCGATGTTTAATTTTGAATTTTGCTCCGCGCCTTGACAGCGCGCCTTGGTCCTAGAGGATCCAAGGATCTTGAATTTTGAATTGACTTCAATCCTTCCTCTCATCACACCGCTTTCCCTAAGCTTTTGGGTGAGTCTTCTCGTATCTACGCCTGTGATGGCAGGAATTTTCTCACGCTTCAGCCAATCGGAGAGAGACTCTTTGGCATTCCAGTGGCTATATTTCTCACTATAGTCTGCCACGATAAGTCCTTTGACATGGATGCGTTCACTCTCCATAAATCGAGGGAGAGTGTCCCTCTCGGGGGACAACAGGGGGGCTTCTGGGACCCCATAGTTCCCTATCAGCGGATAGGTCGTCACCAGTATTTGTCCTGCATAGCTTGGGTCGGTCAGGCTCTCTGGATAGCCCGTCATGGCTGTGTTGAATACGACTTCACCAACTGCGTCTGCTTCGTAACCGAACGACCAGCCGCAGAACTCTGTGCCGTCATCGAGTATCAGTCTTGCTACTCGCTTCATTATCTAAATAGTAAATCGTAGAATCGTAAATAATTAATAGGCTTTTTCGTGCACGCCTTTCACCGCTCTTCCACTGGGGTCATTCATGTTCTTGAAAGCCTCATCCCACTCGAGAGCGATGGCTGTAGAGCAGGCAACAGAGGCTTCCTGGTTGACGCTTCGGGCTGCGGAGTCGCTTGGGAAGTGTTCTGCAAAGATGCTACGATAGTAGTATTCCTCCTTGTTGAGTGGCGGATTGATGGGGAAACGCTCGGCAGCATGTGCCATCTGCTCGTCACTGACAGCTTCGGACGTAATTTTCTTCAACGTGTCAATCCACGAATAACCTACCCCATCACTGAACTGTTCCTTCTGCCGCCACGCAATCTCCTCGGGCAGCATATCGGCAAAGGCTTCGCGGACAATCCTCTTCTCGATGGTGAAAATCTCCTCACCCTTGGGGGAGGTTGGGAGGGGGCCGCACATTTTCGCCTCCGGATTGGTTCGCATCGCCACGTCGAGAAACTCCTTGTCGAGGAACGGCACACGTCCTTCTACGCCCCAGGCCGCAAGGCTCTTGTTGGCACGGAGGCAATCGTAGTAGTGAAGCTTCGAGAGTTTGCGGACGGTCTCTTCATGGAAAGCCTGTGCCGAAGGTGCCTTATGGAAATAAAGGTAGCCACCGAATATCTCGTCTGCCCCTTCGCCAGAGAGCACCATCTTGATACCCATCGACTTGATGACGCGAGCAAGCAAATACATCGGCGTAGAGGCACGGACGGTCGTCACATCGTATGTCTCGATGAAATATATCACGTCGCGAATGGCATCAAGGCCTTCCTGTATCGTGTAGTTTATTTCGTGGTGGACGGTACCGATGTGGTCGGCCACAAGCTTTGCCTTTGCCAAGTCGGGAGCGCCCTTCAAGCCTACTGCAAAAGAATGCAGGCGAGGCCAGTAGGCTCGTGTCTGTGAGTTGTCTTCGATTCGGTGCTCGCTATACTTCTCAGCAATGGCAGAGATAACAGATGAGTCAAGGCCGCCACTGAGCAGAACACCATAAGGAACATCGCTCATCAACTGCCGCTTCACGGAATCCTTCAAAGCATCACGAATGGCATCAGCAGAAGCAGGATTATTCTTCACAGCATCATAATCGAACCAATCACGCTTGTAGTAACGAATCATTTTTAACTTTTCACTTCTCACCTTTCCCTTTCCATACGCATAGTGCCCTGGCAGGAACGGCTCAAATCGTTCGCATTGTCCTTCGAGTGCCTTCAGTTCCGAAGCCACATACACGGTTCCGTCGCTGTCATAGCCTACATAAAGAGGTATCACGCCAATGGGGTCGCGGGCAATCAGGAACTCGTCTCGCTCCTCATCATAGAGAGCAAAGGCGAAGATGCCGCTCAAGCTCTCCAACATCCCACATATCTGCTCGTGGGTGATATTCTCCCCTCTCCGAGAGGGGTCGGAAGTAAGGCTTTTGTACAATGCCAAAATCACCTCACAGTCGCTGCCTGTCTGGAACTCATACTGCCCTGCATAACGACGGCGAATCTCCTGATGATTGTAAATCTCGCCATTCACTGCCAGAACTTGCTTCCTGTCAGGCGAGTACAGAGGCTGTCCTCCGCTCTCAGGGTCAACGATGGAAAGACGTTCGTGAGCAAGGATGGCAGAACCACCACAATATATGCCACTCCAGTCCGGCCCGCGATGACGAATCTTCTGACTCATGCGCAAAGCCTTGTCACGCAACTCGTGCGTCTGCTGCTTAATATTGAAAATACCTACGATTCCACACATAACGTTATTTGTGATTTATGGATTCACTATTTATGATTCAAGTGATGCTGTTTTAATGAATAACTTTGCAAAATTAGCACAATTTGTCATCATTCACAACAAAAACAAAGCAAAATGTTATGAATTGACATCATTTTCTTGATTTATGTCATTTGTTTTGACGGAAAACCTGCAAAACGAAGCCTAAATTGCCCAAACGTCAGTCTCAGTGTCTTTTCAACCATCCAGCATTACCATCCAAAACAGGAGCATCATTGCCATTATTGCCATCTGAGTTACCTTCTACGTCTGCATTGTTGAGATAGTTGCCTCACTTTTTCAGTAGATTCACTATGGGTTTATGAAATTTTATGTATCTTTGCAGAAAGTTTGATGCTATGCAAATAATTGAGACAAAGGGAAATCAGGATTTGATAAACAGAGAGAAGACACTTTTCCTCTGTTCCAGAAGGACTCCTGTTGGACTATATAAATATGTTTTCCAATGGACAGACAGTCTGACGGAAAAGGATTGTATCGCCTGTTTTAATTCTACTGATATGGAATCAGAGGTGCTAAAGGCTTTGCTTGTTGCCAAGATTCCAACAGTCTTGTTTGTCATGAACCGTTTTACGGATATAAATAACATGCAGATAGAGCAAGCTCTGCAAGAGGATAGAATACTTATTGTGGTGCTGAAGCGTGATGAGCCAAAAGGTAAAGGAATTACCCCGAAACTAAGGAATGAATACGTGCTGCCTCTTTGCCAACATGTCACTTGCGGTTACGTCAACAAGAATGGTATTGTGTTTTCCCTGTTAGCAGGAAGGAAAGACGTTAAGTATCTCATAGACGAAAAAACACATATGACGGTGGTAGAACCAGATGTGCGTCGTGAACGTTGGACGGTGGCTCAGGACAAGGTGCTGCTTCGGATGTATTACGCAGATATGGGCATTCATGCCATTCACAAAGAATTGCAACGGACACACACAGCAGTCAATGATCGTATTCATTCTATAACACAACCGGAAGAGCTTCTAAAAGGCCGTGAATTTGAAGACTATGTGCTCCGTCTGTTTAACCTTCAGGAAGACGGGCCACTTGTTTTGCAAGAATGGCAAGGCGATAAGTCACTGGGCATGATTCAGCCCGAAAACAATAGTAACCCAGATTTCGTATTTAGATATAACGACAAGGAATTTGCTGTTGAATGTAAATGGCGGGAGAAATTGAATCAGGATTTGAGCAGAGACCTGTTTCCTACAAAAAGAATAGAGAAATACAAATACTTCGCTGTATCTAGGAATATACCCGTCACTGTCATCCTTGGTGTAGGTGGTGAGCCTTGTAATCCAGAAATGCTATATGTCATTCCGTTAGAGAGTATTGCCACTATCATATCCCAAGCTGAATCCATCGTGGATTTCCTTTGTACTTCACGAACATTTGATGTTTCCCAATTTATTCAGATAACGACGCCCCCCTACGATAGAAGAGATACGTAAGCTGTATCCCAATGCGTATAAACCTTGGCCCAAGGATGATGACCAAAAGTTACTTGCACTTTATCGCGAAGGGAAAAGTATTACGGAACTTTCGTTGATACTCAAGCGTAACGAAGGAGGTATTACTTCACGAATTAAGAAGCTGATGGAATAAAATAGATGGAGAGTTCTCTCCTTCTATTTGAGATTATTGGATGAAATATGCATAAAAGTTAAAGCGGATAGTGCCAAAACATCGACATTCTATCCGCTCTTGTGATTGCTTGTTATTATTAGATTTTATACTGGCACTCCTGTACGCATCACTTCACGATAAATGGACGAGTCCTCGCCACTTTCAAGGAGGATGGGTTCGATATAACAGCTGATGTCTTCCCTGGCACGACCGAGGGTGACAGCCGTATCCCACCATTTTTCGTGGTTAACCTTGGGAACGATAACAGCAACGTCAATGTCGCTCCACTCATGGGGGCAGTCCTTGGCATAGGATCCGAACATCATGACCTTCATCGCCGGGTCGAAGCGCGGGGCGATGACGGCCTTAAAGCGGCGCACCAGCTCGAGAGCGAACTCACGCGGGAGAATGCCCTGTATGGTGTCGGGCGTAAAATCTATCGGATCGATAACTTTTCCTTTATTCTTTCCAATAGCCATGCGTGCATCTGTTTGGTGGTTTCTAATATCGCGGCGGTATTTTCGCGGTTGAGCGTACGGGCTACATCGTCCTTGAATTCTTGATAGCGTGCCTCAATGTTCAAACGTTTGATACCTTCAAGAAAGTTCTTCTGTTCGTCGTTCATCTTCGTGTAGAGCCCGCAACCCTTTGCTATTCGGCCATGGTCGTGGGTGTAAGGCGGATCGTCTTCACGACACACACACCAATAGCATTTCAGGGTCTTCTCAACTACCTGATGGCACATGAAACTGGTGTAGAGCCAATGTCCTGTCTTGTAAAGATCTTCGGCTACGCTCAAATCCTCTGCCACGAGGACAAGCCATTTCTCTGCTCTTTCTTTGTTTGCCATATCTATTTACAGCTATATAATTTGAATTCGGGGGCAAATATACTAATTTTCTTTCAATTATTGTTCGTTTTCCCCGTCAATGATGCAAAAAGCAGGCGAAGATGCTTCATTTCGGGTGTTTGAATACAAACAGGGAAGAGATGATTTCTCTTTCATGTCCTTTCAGACACCTTTATAATTTGTTCACTTCTTTCTCGAAGTAATTTACGAAGGCTTGGTTGACGAGTCGGTTGCCGCCGGGGGTGGGATAATGGCCGGTGAAGTACCAGTCGCCAAGATGGTCGGGACAAGCGGCATGAAGGCCTTCGATCGTCTGGAAGACAAACTCCACAGGAACTTGCATACCGACAGGACGGAGCATCTCTGCCATCTTGCGGTTAATATCTTCTACAGTGAAAGGCTTGTATATGACACTGACACAATTCTGTTGCACGTCCTTTGGCTTGCGTAGTTCAGCAATACAAGCCTCGTAGATGTCGTTGATTAACTGCCACATTCCACGTTCTTCGATGAGGGCAATAGTGGCACGGAAAGCGCAGAACTCCTCCAGACGCGCCATATCTATACCGTAATAGTCAGGGTAACGAATCTGCGGTGAGCTGCTGACCATCACAATCTTCTTTGGATGAAGACGATCGAGAATCTTGAAGATGCTCTCCTTCAAAGTGGTACCTCGAACAATCGAGTCGTCGATGATGACGAGGTTATCCTCGTAAGGACGCAGCGAGCCATAGGTGATGTCATAGACGTGCGAGGCGAGGTCGTTGCGAGAACCTGCCTCCGTGATGAAGGTACGCAGTTTGATATCCTTCCAAGCCACTTTTTCGCTGCGCACATTGAGCCCCTGGCTTCTCAGTCCTTCCATCATACCATAGAACGCAACCTCAGCCGTGTTGGGGATGAAGGAGAATACGGTATGGTCGGTATCGTTGTTGATGGCTTGGAGAATGGGTACTGTGAGTTGTTGGCCAAGCTGCTTGCGTTCGTGATAGATGTCGCGGTCAGAACCTCGACTGAAGTATATGCGCTCGAACGAGCAGCATGCCTGCTGTTTGGCTTCCAGGATAGTTTCGAGGATCGATGTGCCGTCCTTGTGTACAATCAGTGCCTGTCCCGCAGGTAACTCCTGAACGTCCTCACACATGAGGTCAAAGGTTGTTTGGAGGACGGCACGTTCGCTGGCAACGGCAATCACTTCGTCGTCTTTATATAAGAAAGCCGGACGGATGCCCCAAGGGTCACGCATGGCAAACATCTCCCCGCTTCCTGTCAAGCCGCACATCACATAACCGCCGTCGTAATCCGTCATCGTGGTTCGAAGCACATTGCCAATCTGCAGATGTTCCTCTATGTAGTTGGTTATATCGGTGTCGTGCAAGCCCTGCTTCCTTGCCTCCTCGAAGCAACGCTCCACTTCCCTATCGAGCCGGTGCCCCATGAATTCGAGGGTGATATATGAGTCGCTATAGATGCGAGGCGACTGTCCTTGCTTCACCATCTTCGCGAATATCTCATCGATGTTTGTCATGTTGAAGTTACCACAAAGGCAGAGATTCTTGGCTCGCCAGTTGTTACGACGCAGGAAAGGGTGAACGTATTGAAGTCCGCTCTTACCCGTCGTGGAATAACGAAGATGGCCCATGTATAATTGAGAATTGAGAATTGAAAACTGAAAGTTTTGGGCTGCTCCATCATCCGGCATGGAATCATTTTCAATTGTCAATTTTCCATTTTCAATTCTGTTAAACACTTCCGTGATAGCGTCTTTGCCCAAAGCCTTTTCACGGAACATGTACTCCGTTCCAACTGGCGCATTCATATTGACACAAGCGATGCCCGCACCTTCCTGACCACGGTTGTGCTGCTTTTCCATCATCAGGTAGAGCTTGCTCAGACCGTACGACTGTGTGCCGTACTTCTGTTCGTAATAGCTCTGTGGCTTCAGCAGGCGAACCAGCGCCACACCGCACTCATGCTTCAGTTGTTCCATTGCAATTATGTAAATAAAAATTACACATTTCTTATAAAAGTCCAATATGGTTCTATACCATAGGATAATATCATTTCCCCAGAAGAATCATATCAAAGTTCTGAGAGAATCATATCAAAGTTTCCGAGGAAGGATATTATGGCATATCATAGAATCATATCATTTTGTAATGAAAATTCAGCAACAGGAACGAATAAAACTCATAAACAGGGGATGCGGATGCAGCACCGTAGAGGAATACTCAGGGTGGAATTGCGTCCCTATGTACCAACGTTTCTCTGGAATCTCGACAATCTCCACAAGGTTGGCTGTTGGATTGATGCCCACACATTTCATGCCTGCAGCCTCATATTCCTCTTTATAAGCATTGTTGAACTCGTAGCGATGGCGGTGGCGTTCCTTGATAATGGACCCACCCCCTTGCCCCTCCCCTGTATGGAGGGGAGTAGATAGTTTCGACTTCGAGTATGCTTCAAACGCTTTACTACCTTCCACTAACCGGCAATCATAAGCTCCCAGTCTCATCGTGCCGCCCATTTGAGTGACGTTCTTCTGCTCTTCCATGAGGTCAATTACGTTTACTGGTTCTTCCTGTGGCGAATGGTAATCACTCCCCTCCATGCAAGGGATGGTTTGTTGGGTCTGCTGCCTCATCTCTGCGCTGTTGGCATCCTTATACCCAAGCACATTCCTTGCAAACTCAATCACCATCATCTGCATTCCGAGGCAAATTCCGAAGGTGGGAATGTCGTGAATGCGGGTGTATTCAGCAGCAATGATTTTGCCCTCGATGCCGCGCTGGCCGAATCCCGGACAAATCACCACGCCCTGTAGCCCGTCAAGTTTCTCTGCTACGTTCTCACTTGTAATCTCCTCGCTGTTTACAAAGTGAAGTTTCGCCTTCACATCATTATATATACCAGCCAGGTTCAGACTTTCGCGGATGCTCTTGTAGGCATCCTGAAGGTCGTATTTTCCCACCAGTCCTATGTGCACCTCGCGGGTAGCGTTGCGCTGCTTGTCGAGGAACTCGCGCCAAGGTTTCATGGCAGGTGTCTCTCCTACGGGAATGCCAATCTTACGCATAATGGCTGCATCCAATCCTTGGCGCTGCATGTTCACAGGCACCTCATAGATGCTGGGCATATCTTCGCTTTGAACCACACATTCCAAATCGACGTTACAGAACGACGCCACCTTCATCCGCATGCTATCATCAAGGTGGCGTTCCGTCCGCAGTACGAGGATGTCGGGTTGAATCCCCATACCCTGCAACTCCTTCACGCTATGTTGCGTCGGTTTTGTTTTCAACTCGTCGGCAGCCTTCAGATAGGGCACGTAGGTCAGATGTACGCACACCGCCTTTCTGCCCAGTTCCCATCGTAGCTGTCGGATGGCCTCCATAAACGGCGCACTCTCAATGTCGCCAATCGTGCCGCCCACCTCGGTGATGACAAAGTCGAAATCCTCCCGGGCGGTAGCAAATTCTTCATTCTTAATTCTTAATTCTTCATTCTCCCGCAGCATCCTCCGCTTTATCTCGTCCGTGATATGGGGCACTACCTGGATGGTCTTACCCAGATAGTCGCCGTGACGCTCGCGATCAATAACGGTCTTGTAGATACGCCCGGTCGTGATGGAATTGTTCCGTGTAGTATGTATGCCAGTAAAGCGTTCATAATGCCCAAGGTCCAGGTCGGTCTCAAAACCATCCTCCGTCACGTAGCATTCGCCGTGTTCGTAGGGATTCAACGTACCTGGGTCGATATTAATGTACGGATCGAATTTCTGAATTGTTACTTTGTAGCCGCGTGCCTGTAGCAACTTACCGATGCTGGCAGAAATGATTCCCTTGCCTAAAGAGGAGACCACACCGCCCGTGACGAAGATATAATTTGTTTCCATATTCTAGTTATGTCATTATTTCGTTATTACTTCCTCTGTCACTCCACGGTGACACTCTTGGCGAGGTTGCGGGGACGGTCTACGTCCTTGCCTTTGCAGACGGCAATGTGGTAGGCAAGCAGCTGCAGAGGGATACTGGCGATAAGGGGCTGGAAGCACTCCATCGTCTCGGGCAGCTCTATGACGTAGTCAGCAAGACGGCGAATCTGCTCGTCGCCAGCTGTGACGAGGGCTGTGACACGTCCGCCTCGGGCTCTCACTTCCTGGATGTTGCTGATGACCTTCTCGTAGAGTTTGTCGTGCGTAGCAATGACGAAGACGGGCATCTCCGAGTCGATGAGGGCGATAGGACCGTGCTTCATCTCCGCAGCGGGATAGCCCTCAGCATGTATGTAAGAGATTTCCTTCAGCTTCAATGCGCCTTCGAGGGCTACAGGGTAGTTGTAGCCACGCCCCAGATACAGGCAGTTCTTGGCATAGGTAAAGATAGGCGCCAGACGTTCTATCTGCTCGTTGGTCTTTAGGGCCTGCTCCATCTTCTCGGGAATCAGCGTCAGCTCCTTCACCATCTCCTTGTACTGTTCGCCCGGAATGGTGCGCCGTTCATTTGCGAGACAGAGGGCCAGCATCGAGAGCACGGTGACCTGTCCCGTGAAAGCTTTGGTGGAAGCCACACCAATCTCCGGACCGACATGGATATAGACGCCCGTAGAGGTCTGGCGGGGAATGCTGGCACCGATAGCGTTGCAGACACCGAACACGAAGGCTCCGCCCTTGCGGGCCAGTTCGATAGCAGCCAAAGTGTCAGCAGTCTCACCACTTTGCGAAATGGCTACCACCACATCGTCGGGGAAGATGACTGGGTCGCGATAACGGAACTCCGATGCGTACTCTACTTCAACGGGGATTCGGCAAAGGTTCTCGAACAATTGCTTGCCAATGAGTCCTGCGTGCCAGCTTGTGCCACAAGCCACGATGATGATGCGGCGAGCACCTGCCAGCTTTTCGCGGTAGTCGATGACAGCACTGAGAGTGACATTGTCGCCATCCACATTGATGCGGCCTCGCATACAGTTGCGCAGGCAGTCCGGCTGCTCGAAAATCTCCTTCAGCATGAAGAATGGATAGCCACCCTTCTCCAACTGTCCGAGAGTAATATCTATCTGCTTTACTTTCGGATGCATGGTCTCGCCTGCAATGTTCACCACCTTCAGCTCCCTGCCCAATTGCAGGACGGCGATGTCGCCATCGTTCAGATAGACCACCTTGTCGGTATATTCAGCGATGGGACTAGCATCCGATGCGAGGTAGAAATCACCGTCTGTACCGAGTCCGACGACGAGCGGCGAACTCTGGCGAGCACAGATGATGGTATCGGGATGCTCGCTGTCAAGAATGGCGATAGCATAAGCACCAATTACCTGCTGCAACGCCACCTGCACGGCTTCAAGCAAAGGGAGGTCGTTGCTGAGCATAATGTGCTCAATGAGCTGCACCAGCACTTCGGTGTCCGTAACGCTCTTGAACTGGATGCCACGAGCCACGAGGTTCTCCTTAATGGTCGCGTAGTTCTCGATGATACCGTTGTGTATGAGTGCCAATCGCCCCGAAGCCGAGTAATGCGGATGAGCATTGGTGCTGCTGGGCTCACCATGCGTTGCCCATCGGGTATGTGCGATGCCAGCATTGCCGCTGATGTCCTTCTCTTCACAGAACGCCATCAGGTCGGCCACTTTGCCCTTGGCCTTATATACATTCAGGCCGCCTTTATCGTCAATCAACGCCACGCCAGCGCTGTCATAACCACGATACTCCAGTCGCTGGAGACCTTTAATCAAAATGGGATAGGCTTTTTTGCGTCCTATATAGCCTACAATTCCACACATAATATATAATATGCATTTTGTTATTAAATCAGTGCAAAGGTACAGCAATTTGTCGGTTTAAACAATATTCATCTTGCTTTTTGTTATTATATTTGAATGTTTTATTGACATAAATCAAATTCAATACTGCAAAAGTATCATTTGTTTATAATTATAGCCTATTTATTGTCATTTTGTCATACCTTTGCAGCCGAAACATTGCAATGTAACAATAGGACGCTCATTATTTAATTCATTAAGGTATGAAGAAGATTGAAGCAATCATCAGAAAAACAAAGTTCGAGGATGTGAAGGAAGCATTGCTTAACTCGGACATCGATTGGTTTGAGTATCACGACGTGCACGGTATCGGTCAAAGCCGACAGGAACGCATCTATCGTGGCGTGCAGTACTCGACGGATGTCATCGAGCGCGTGGCGCTTACTATTGTTTGTCGCGACCAATTTGTCGAACCTACCGTGAAGGTTATTATCGACACTGCCCACACAGGCGAGGTTGGAGACGGGCGCATCTTTGTGAGCGAAATGATTGACACATGGAGCATCCGCACAGGCGAACACGGTGACACCGTTTTGAGAGACAAGAAATAAAAAACGGATTACACAGATTGCGACCATTAATAAATCTGTTAAATCAGTGGTGTTTAATCATAAAAGATAAAAGGATAACATTATGGATAATTTAGCCTTATCACTAGATACTGTTTGGATGTTGTTGGCTGCAATACTAGTATTCTTCATGCAGCCGGGCTTTGCACTGTGCGAAGCAGGTTTCACGCGAGGGAAGAACACTGCCAACATCCTTTTCAAGAACTTCGTGGATTTCATGTTCGGCTCGCTGCTGTTCTGGTTCGTAGGCTTTGGATTTATGTTCGGTTCAGACGGCGCAGGTTTCATTGGGATGCCCAACTTTGGCGACCTCTCTTTCTATAAAGGTGAGTTGCCTGTCGAGGGTTTCCTCATCTTTGAGACCGTCTTCTGTGCCACCTCTGCCACAATCGTCAGCGGCGCGATGGCAGAGCGCACCAAATTCTCGATGTACGTCATTTATAGTGCCATCATATCATTATTTATATATCCCATCGAAGGCCATTGGACTTGGGGCGGCGGCTGGCTTTGCAACGATGCTACCGACAGCTTTATGATGCAAACTTTCGGAGAGGTCTTCCACGACTTTGCGGGCTCAGCCATCGTGCATAGTGTGGGCGGTGTGCTTGCTCTGATAGGCGCTATAGCCCTCGGTGCTCGTCGCGGGAAATACGGCAAGGACGGCAAGAGTCGTGCTATTCCTGGCCACTCGCTGACCTTGGCTGCTTTAGGAGTCTTTATCCTTTGGATGGGCTGGTTTGGCTTTAACCCAGGTTCGCAACTCGCTGCCTCTGGCGAGGTGAACCGCATCGCCATCTCTCATGTGTTCCTGACAACCAATCTTGCTGCTGCGGCTGGCGGAGTGGCGACGATGTTCATCACATGGCTGAAGTACAAGAAGCCCTCTTTCTCGCTGACTTTGAACGGTGTTCTGGCAGGTCTTGTGGGCATCACCGCCGGTTGCGACATCGTCTCGCCTGTAGGTGCTGTCATCATCGGCTTCATCTGCGGAACGGTGCTCGTCTTTGCCATCGAGTTCATCGACCACCGACTGCACATCGACGACCCTGTAGGCGCATCCTCCGTTCATGGTGTTTGCGGCATTCTCGGCACATTGCTGACGGGCTTGCTCTCCACGACCAATGGTGCTCTCTACGGTCATGGCTGGGGCTTCTTCGGTGCAGAATGCTTCGGCATCCTTATCATCGACCTCTGGGCAGCCGCTTGTGGCTTTATTCTCTTCTATGGAATTAAGAAATTGCATGGCTTGCGTGTTCCTACCCGCATCGAAGACGAAGGCTTGGACATCTACGAGCATGGAGAAACGTGCTATAATTAAAAATGAAAGAATAAGGAAATGAAAAAGATACTATTTGTTTTCCTGTCCGTAGCGAGTGTAGCTACGGCAGGAGCACAAGAAAAAGAAAGAGTTTCTGCCACGCTTGGTGCAGATTTTGTTAGCCAATACATTTGGCGCGGACAGGACATGGCCAATGTGAGCCTGCAACCTACTCTCGGTGTAGAATGGAAAGGCCTGAGCCTCTCAACATGGGGAAGTGTAGGATTTAACAAAGACGACACGAAAGAGCTGGACTTCACGCTGGCATACAGCATAAAAGGCTTCAATGTTGGCATTACTGATTACTGGTTCTCAGAAGGCAACTATTTCCAGTATAAAGCCCACAAGACTACTCATATCTGGGAGGCAAACATCGGTTACGACTTTGGCTTCCTCAACGTGCAGTGGTTTACTAACTTTGCTGGCAACGACGGCACCAATGACGGCAAACGTGCCTATAGCAGTTATTTCGAACTTACTGCACCTTTCCGTCTTGCAAAGCTTGATTGGAAAGCCACATTCGGTGCCGTACCCTACGCAACTACAAGCTACAACGCCAACGGCTTCTGCGTCACCAACATCGGCCTTCGAGTCACCAAGGACTTCGTTATCAAGCAGAAGTATCGCCTTCCCGTTTTCGTCGGCCTCACCGCCAATCCCCGCAACGAGAAGGTATATCTTCTCTGCGGCGTCTCGTTCCACATATAGCGGAAGCAGAATGTAGGCAAATAAAAAGGATGTGTCAATATGACAATAACACCAATGGATTTCTTGCTTTATGTCAAGAAATTCAAGAAAAGTCTATACAAAATGCACGTATTCTTGCGTATATCCATACTTTATATTACCTTTGCGGCAGAAAAC
This sequence comes from Bacteroidaceae bacterium, assembly GCA_017645845.1. Taxonomy (GTDB): domain Bacteria; phylum Bacteroidota; class Bacteroidia; order Bacteroidales; family Bacteroidaceae; genus Physcousia. Next base: position 1,228 of record JAGCNQ010000103.1, on the reverse strand, counting down.
ATTGCAAATTGATAGTTTGAGCCTCAAATCATAGACAAAATGGCACAGAAGATTCGCTTCACAAAGATGCACGGTGCTGGTAACGACTACATCTATATCGAAGAAGACAACCTCAGAACCCCGTCTAACTTTTGCCCTCCGTCGCTGACGCTCCCCAATTGTTCCGCTACCAACGGACAATTGCCCGTGGAGGGGGAAGACAATAAGTCGACCTTTAAGGGAGATTTAGAGGGTTTTGCCCGCCTGTGGAGCGACAGGCACACAGGCATCGGCTCGGACGGGCTTGTACTGATTGGTCGTAGCCCTATTCCCGAAGCGGACTTTACGATGCGCATCTTCAACGCCGATGGCTCGGAAGCCATGATGTGCGGAAATGCCAGCCGTTGCATCGGTAAGTATCTCTATGAAAAAGGACTGACATCGCAAACCCAAATACGACTTTTAACGCTTTCTGGCGTCAAAGTGCTTGACCTTCATATGAAAGAAGATATCGTAGAAAGTGTGACTGTTGATATGGGCGAGCCTGTGTTTGAGAACTCACAGCAGTTTTTGCCTTGCAGGGAGGAATTGCCACGAGGATGCTTCGTGAGCATGGGCAACCCCCATTACGTTGTCTTTGTGGGCGATGTGGAACATACTGATGTCGCAAACAGAGGCTCACGACTGGAACACCACCCTGCGTTTCCCGAACGTGCTAACATCGAATTTGCCGAAATGCGTCCTAACGGCATTCGGATACGCGTTTGGGAGCGCGGAAGTGGTATCACAATGGCCTGCGGCACAGGAGCTTGTGCTACAGCTGTGGCGGCATGCAAGACTGGACGCGCCGGACGCAAGAACCGCATCATCATGGATGGCGGCACGCTCGAAGTCGAATGGCGCGAAGCCGACAATCATGTCTATCTGTCAGGGCCAGCAGAGTTTGTATTTGAAGGGGAAATAGAGATTGGGGAGAGATAAGGGAGTTAAAGAATATGATAATTAACGCACATTATACAGAGCTGTCGAACAATTATTTGTTTGCGGACATTGCACGGAAGGTTCAGGCTTTCAAGGCGAAGAACCCAGAGGCAGAGATAATTAGCCTTGGCATTGGAGACGTGACGCAGCCACTTTGTCCGGCTGTGATAGAGGCACTACACAAGGCTACCGACGAGATGGCTGTGGCTGCGACGTTTCGCGGCTATGGCCCTGAGCAGGGCTACGACTTCTTGCGCAATGCCATCGT
>JAGCNQ010000102.1 GCA_017645845.1 Bacteroidaceae bacterium | reverse complement strand
ATGTGGCGGTTGTGCATTACCCATTCTCCATCGGCCAGCATGGAATAGATGCCAAAATGGATGAAGATGCCGAACTTGCGGTCCTGGAAGTCTTCACGGATGCGGCGCGTCTCGTCGCTGATGACAAGGCCCTGTGCCACAGATGCAAGGGTAAGCAGAAAAATCGCAAGCGAAAAACCAAAGCGCTTCATGATAATAATATGAAAGCCCCTCCCTTTAGTGGGGGAGGGGTTGGGGTGAGATTTTTTTTTAGAACATCTTATCAGGATACTGACCAGCCTTGTGAAGGGCGGCGAGCTTGGCAACTACCTCGGGACGGTCCTCGGGATAGGTGACGCCAAACCACTTGCTGGTGGTATCGAGCACTTCGCAAGTCGCCTTACCGGTCTTGATGAGGTGGTCCACCATAAGGGGAATGAAGAACTCGCTCTTGAGGTTAGACTGATTCTTCGGGTCAGAGAGGAATGTCTTGAAGTAAGCCTCGCTGTATTCGAAATAGTCGGGAGTGAATCCCCAGAAGTTCATGCTGACGGGTGTCGTGTCGGGGATGCTGACCCACTTCTCGTCTTCGTCGAGATACTGCACAACGCCATCGTGACGTTCTATCTTGGTGCGTTCCACAACGCCTGTGAGCAGGTGCGTCTTGTCGTCGTTCTCGCAGATGCCGCGGCTTACGGTACCGCTCTCGCTCAGCGTGTTATCTACGCGGAAGCCAACCATAGCATACTTGCCTGTGCTTCCCTCGGGCAGTTCGCTCAGGAACTTGGCCATTACGCGGAAAGCATCGCGGTCGTAGAAATCATCACAGTTAAGCACAGCAAACGGCTCCTTGATGACGTCCTTGCCCATCATGACGGCATGATTGGTGCCCCAAGGCTTCTGACGGCCTTCAGGAACGGTAAAGCCCTCGGGCAGGGCATCGAGGCTCTGGAAGCAGAGCTCACAGGGAATGTGGCCCTCGTACTTTGAGAGAATCTGTGTGCGGAACTGCTCCTCGAAGTCGCGGCGAATCACCCATACAATCTTGCCGAAGCCGGCCTGGATTGCGTCGTAGATGCTGTAGTCCATGATGCTCTGTCCCTGAGGACCGAGCGTATCAAGCTGCTTGAGACCGCCGTAGCGGCTACCCATACCTGCAGCCAAAAGGAATAGTGTAGGTTTCATATTAATTCGTAATTCATAGTTCATAATTCATAATTAGGATGTCCCTAATCTCTAATTCCTAGTCCCTAATCCTTTTTACAGCGCATTTGCTGTCAGGATGAGTACGAGCAAGCCCAAGATGGCGTAGAGCTCGGGGAACACAGCGAGCACCATTGTGGTACCGAAGGCGTTGTGACCTGCACCAATAGCACTAATACCGTTAGCACAAACTTTAGCCTGACGGATGGCGCTAAAGAGAGCCACGAGGCCGAGAGCCAGACCTACACCGAAGATGGCACAGGCAGCGGGCATGCTGATTTCAGGAGTCACCTTTGAGTTGAGCATGAAGAAGCCTACGAAGCCGTACAGACCCTGAGAAGAGGGCAGAGCGGACAGACCCATGTAGGCACCGCTGGATGTTGGGTTCTTCTTGAAAGCACCAATAGCGGCATTACCGCAGATTGTCACACCATAAGCACTTCCGATACCGGACAGGGCTACGCATAAAGCAACGCCCAAATAAGCTAATAAAATCTCCATAATGTTTTTTGTTGTTTTTTAATTCATAATTCATAGTTCATAGTTTATAGTTTGGTATTGCACCTGCCGGGCTTTGCAACCTTGTTGTATCTGTCGTTTGCTATTTTGGCAAGGCTTGTCGCACCATGAACGAACGGACTATGCCTTATGAGTGATTAATTATTTAATGGTTTGTTTAACTTTTCAACTTTTTAATTTCTCAAATTTTTAATTTTTCAACTTCTCACTTTTTGAAATGGTGTGTACTCCTTCCCGCCGCCGCTGAAGTCTGCGTTCTTGAAGAACTCCACGAAGGTGAGTCGCATCGGGTGTACGAAGGCACTAATCATGCTCAGGGCGAAGGTGATACCGTGTCCTGCGAGCAATATGAGCACCATAGGTAGCCAACGAATGGTCCAAGGCAAAGAGGAGGTCATATCGTAGGCAAGGGAATTGAATACGCCGCCTAGCACGCCGCCCGTCAGTCCAAGTGCGAAGAGACGGATGTAGCTGAGCAGGTCGCCCAACAGACCTGTTGCCATCCCGTAGGTTGCCCATACTCCGCCTCCGATGTTGAGCAGAGGACCGAGAATGGGATTCTTGTAGGCAGATGGATTATTGTATAGGAATATACCGATGACGCTCACGCCTATCACACCATAAAGGGCATAGACGACAGCCGTTGGTAGGGCTACTCCGCAGGCGGGCAGGCCGAAGAGGGCGATTGCTGCAAGTAATGCAATGACCCACGAGAAGGTGCCGATAGCATAGCCGAAGCCAAAGTTCTTCCAAGCCTTACAGCCTTTGAGTACCATTCCCAAGAGAACTTGTACAAGGCCGATAATGACCGAGATGACCATCATGGGTGAATAGCCGAAGATGGGGCCTACGCCGTTGTCGTTCAAGAAATATGGCTTGACCGGGGCTAAAAGTGCCCAGTCCTGTTTCGTGAGGTCGATGCCGAAGACGGTTCCTGTGAGTAGTCCGCAAATGGTTGTCGCCAAACCCAACCAGATGCCGAGCCGTCCGTAGCTCTTTGTCTCGTCGCTTCCTTTCAGCGCCAGGAAAATTCCGCCAAGCAGGACAAGCAGGCCGTAACCGCCGTCACCCAGACAGAGGCCGAAGAAGAGCATGAAGAACGGAGCAAAGAAGAGGCTCGGGTCGATATCGTGATAGCTGGGCAGAGAGTACATCCTAAGGATGGGTTCGAAGAGGCTGGTATAACCGTCGTTCGTTATCTTGACGGGTACATCATCTTCGTAAGCTGGGTTCTCCAGCTCATAGTAGATATGTTGTGCATCGAGCCATTTTGTAAGGTCATCTGCTTTGTCTGCGAGGGTCCATCCCACCATGAGGCGTACCACTCCGTCGACAATACTCTCGTCAGAGAGTTCCACTTGTCGGAGTTGTATCTCGCTTTGTGCCTGCTTCATCCCGTCAAGCAATAGCTGTCGGTACTGGCGGCAGAGCTGACATGTTGCATTATGGTTCTTTTGGAGAGCTTCCCGGGCTTCTTTGACTTCCTGCTGATATTGTGCAAGCGAGCCGGAAGGCAATTCCAGGCGTTCGGCCTTGATGTTAGGCTCTTCATCGGAGAATGCCAGGAAATAAGTGCGTTTGCGATATTCGTCGATGGTAGTGGCGAAGTATTTCTCTGCCCATTCCTGTTGGAACGATTTCGTGGCGCAGGCATAGAAATAGACCTGCAAGCCCGATTCCTTTTGCAGTCGCTTCACATCCTCCCAGTTGAAGTTGCCCCAAGGCTCCAAACGCTGGACATTCTTCTCTGCCTCGTCAATCGTATGGCGGATGCTGACTTCCTCAGCTTTGAGCTTTTCGACAAGTTCCAGCAAACGGTCAGACCCTTCTATGTCTTCCCTACGCAGGGAGACATCAGAATCCTCCCCCTTTATGGGGGAGTTAGAGGGGGTCTCCCATGCCTTCAAAGAGATGTCAAGGTAATCGAGGGCTTGCTGATAGCGAAGCCGCAAGTCCATCGCTTGCTGCAGAGCGGGACTGGTCTGTCCCTGTTTCAGTTGCTGGACGTGTACCACACCTTGCTCACGCAGGCCGTCAATGAAGGTGTCGTATTCTTTCTGTGTCACCAGGAAGGTGAGTTTTTTCATTTTCTCAATCATGCGACATCCTCCTTTCCTTCTTGTGTACCTTCTTCTTCAGCCTTGCGCTTCTCCTGAAGTGACTTCAGTATCTTCTGTGACGACTTGGAGAGGTTCTCCTCGTCCTCCATGAAACGCTTGATTTTACGCACAGCCTCTTGATAGCCAGGGATTTGAACCTTCTCGAAGAGGTTTACCTTCTGGGTGGTCTTCTTACGTGCATGTTCCAGCAACTGTAGCTTAGCAAGGGTAAATTCACGCTCTACAGCGGTCTTGGCCAAACCTCGCAGGAGGTTTATGCCGTCGAAGTACCATTTAGGGGCGCTGAACAGGCCGAAGGGTTTCACCTTCAGGCTGATGTTATTGAGTACAGGAACACGCACACCGGCAATCTTCTTGACGCCCAGCTCCACATCGTCCAGACTAACTAGCGAGGCATCAAACTCGCCCCAAAGAGCGTACATGCGTTCATAGCCCTCAATCTGGTTCTGCAACTTGCGCTCCAGTTCATTGGCCTCTTCCTTGCATTTCTTTACCTCTAGTCGCAGGGCCGTCTCCTTGTTCTTGATGATGGGCAACGTGCGCTGACGCATCTTCAAGGCCTTTTCGATTTGCTGCAGCGAGGTTTTGTTATATTGAAACTTTATGGCCATCTTTTAATGTACAATTTAAGATGTACTATGTATGATTTGCGGGCACAAAGTTAATATTTTTTTCCGAGAAATCCAAGGCTTTTGTTTTTTTTATGGAAAAATTGCCAATCCCTTGTCTGTGTATGGTTAATTCATCGGGAATGTATGTTCAAGGGCATAGGATTTTTCTTCCATTCTGAACGTAAATTCCCTTCTTCAACATTGAAAATTGATTATTGAACATTGAATTTTTAATACAGCGGCCTTGTAGGTCATAACAGTTTCCATCGCCTACGGAGGGTGGGTTAGGTGTGAGGCTTCCTATACCGTCTTCGTCACCGTTTACTCTTTCGATGCGGAAGTGATCTACTTTGAACCAACCTGTAGCTTCACTACCTGTGGCTTCTGTGCCGTCAGCTTTCAGGCGGCTTGTGCGGATGCCGAGCGAGAGGTTCTCACCTGCTTCAACATTTACAGTCACCTCCATCTCTTCCAATATAAAGGGGGCTCCGGAGGTTCCCGTATGTCCTGCAAAAGTGGCGGTCTCCCCCTCTGTCAGGTTCTTGTCGTAGTCGCTTTCCTTACCGAAATACTGCACATTGTTATTTGCGAAGATTCGGCAGGTTCCAAGCTGGCCTTTCTGACACCAGAGAAGACAACTGACACGATAGGTGCCTGGTGTGAGTTTCGAGGCGGGAATCGTTTGATAGAGTTGGAAATCAAGCGGGAAGGGGCGCGTATTGTACCAGCAGACATTCT
>JAGCNQ010000101.1 GCA_017645845.1 Bacteroidaceae bacterium | reverse complement strand
TCATTTGATACCTGCGAAAGCAGGATTTTGATGCATTCTGTCCCTTTTCCGAGGCTCGGCATCTTGGGAGCAGAAGCTTTACTGATATCGTATCTCATTGTTAATCTGCTTTTTAGATGAAATTTAATTGACCGAGCGTTCCAGTTCCAGTTGTTCCAGTTTATTGTTTTGATGTTCCAATACCCCTTTCTTATATATATAACTATTTATATATTAATTAATTATATATTATATATAGGGGGTTATTGTCCTTAAATTTTTAATTGGAACAATTGGAACTGGAACAGACTCAGTCATCCTTTGTTACTCAATCTTCCTTTACAAGGCCTCCTACTAAGAGAAGTTCCTCGGCAGCCTCGCGGCAATAAACTTTTTACAGACACCCCGAATTTCCCCTCTAAATTGCCCCGGAATCGTTCCAAACCCCTTCGGGGTATATTGTATCACCCCGACCTGAGAAACGCGCTCAGAACGGCTTAAAACGAGAAATTAAAATTCATAGAATTTTAGTTGTTGGAAATAGAAAACTTCAAGGCACGATTTTGTTACTAGAATAATGCCATAGTAAAACAACAAAACAAGTAAACGGAGAGGATAAGGATGCTCTAGCAAGAAATTTCATACCAATAGTCTGTTAGGTCCTTACTTTCTGCAAATATATCATATAATGAAAAGATTTTATTGAAAAAAGCAAAAGCTGCCAGTCACAGATGTGGTCTTTTTCGAAGGTAAAGAAGCTTCTCTTGTAGCGAAACTCTTCTTATAAATAAATAATGTGTGCTGGAAAGAAAATAATTTTTAATTCTTCTTTTTAAATTCTTATTTTCTTTGTACCTTTGTGCGATTTTATAATTTTATATACAGTAAATCGTCAATCATTAAATAGTAAATCACTAAGATGAGTACACAAACAGAAAAGATTAAGGAGCTTATGGAGCTCCGCGCCAAGGCCCGTTTGGGCGGTGGCGAAAAGGCTATCGAGAAGCAGCACGAAAAGAACAAGTTCACAGCCCGCGAACGTATTGCTATGCTGCTGGACGAGGGCAGTTTCGAGGAGATGGACATGTTCGTGAAGCATCGCTGCACAAACTTCGGTATGGAGAAGAAGCAGTATCTGGGCGACGGCGTTGTGACCGGTAGCGGTACTATCGGCGGACGTCTGGTCTATGTTTTCGCTCAGGACTTCACAGTTTCTGCCGGTTCTCTCTCTGAGATGCTTGCCAGCAAGATTTGTAAGGTGATGGACATCGCCATGAAGGTTGGTGCTCCCGTCATCGGTCTGAATGACTCGGGCGGCGCACGTCTGCAGGAGGGTATCAATGCTCTGGCTGGTTATGCTGAGATTTTCCAGCGAAACATCATGTCTTCTGGTGTTATTCCCCAGATCAGCGCTATCATGGGCCCCTGTGCCGGTGGTGCTGTGTACAGCCCTGCCCTGACCGACTTCACGTTTATGGTGGAGGGTAGCAGCTATATGTTCCTGACTGGCCCCGGTCCTGTGAAGGCAGTTCTGGGCGAGGTTGTGACCCAGGAGCAGCTGGGCGGTGCAAGTGTTCATGCCACGAAGAGCGGTGTGACACACTTCACAGCCAAGAACGAGGAGGAGTGTATCGCTATGATCAAGCAGCTCTTCTCCTATATTCCTCAGAACAACCTCGAGAAGACGCCTCGCGTGGCTTGCACAGACCCCATCGACCGCATGGAGGACTACCTGAACGACATCATTCCCGACAACCCCAACATGCCTTACGACATGTATCAGGTCATTGCCGGTATCGTGGACAATGGTGAGTTCTTCGAGGTTCAGCCGAACTTCGCAAAGAACATCATCATCGGCTTTGCCCGCTTCAACGGACAGAGTGTCGGCATCGTTGCCAACCAGCCGAAGCAGCTGGCAGGTGTGCTCGACTGCAATTCCAGCCGCAAGGGTGCCCGTTTCGTCCGCTTCTGCGACGCATTCAACATCCCCATCGTGACGCTTGTTGACGTTCCAGGCTTCCTGCCCGGTACAGGTCAGGAATACAACGCCGTCATCCTGCATGGTGCGAAGCTGCTCTATGCTTACGGAGAGGCTACTATTCCCAAAGTGACCGTTACCCTGCGTAAGAGCTACGGCGGCAGCCATATCGTGATGAGCTGTAAGCAACTGCGCGGCGACCTCAACTATGCTTGGCCCAGCAGTGAGATTGCTGTGATGGGTGCCAGCGGTGCTGCCAGCGTGCTTTATGCTAAGGAAGCCAAGGCTCTGAAGGACGAGGGCAAGGTGGAAGAAGCAAAGGCTTATATGGCAGAGAAGCAGAAGGAGTACGAAGACCTCTTCGCAAATCCTTATCAGGCTGCCAAGTACGGTTACATCGACGATGTCATCGAGCCTCGCAACACCCGCTTCCGCATCATCCGCGCTCTGGCTCAGCTGGAGAACAAGAGACTCACCAACCCAGCCAAGAAGCATGGGAATATTCCACTGTAAGTAATTAAGTAGTTAAGAAGTTATAGAAGTTAACAAGAAGTTATAGAAGTTATGAAGTTGAAGAAGTTAAGCCGAATGTTTTGGCTGCTACATCTCAGCGAAGTAAGTATTGACTTAACTACTCAGTGCGAAAGCACGATAACTACTTAACTCCTTAACTACATAAATAAAAGAATAATATATGCAATTCCTTTCAATATCCGACCCTCAGGTTTGGCTTTTGGCTGGCATCTCCGTTCTGGTGGTGTTCGCTATCCTGGTTATCCTGGTTCTCATCCTGAATGTCTTTACCGTTGTTGGAAAGAAGACAACAGAAAAGGCTAAGGCGGTGAAATCGACAATTGAAACCAGTCTGGAGGCAAAGAGCTTTGAAAAAGCCAGCGATGAGGATAAGGCTGCAGTCGCAACGGCCCTCTATCTCTATTTCGAGGAGAGAGACAATCGCGAAAGCCGCGTCCTCACTATTGTTCCATACCCTTCCGCTTGGGGCCCTCAACTGAACCCAAGACTCTAGGAGAATTCAAATTTTAATAAATTCAAAAATCAAAGATGAAAGAATTCAAGTTTAAGATAGGTGGTCAGGATTATGCTGCCACCGTTGAAGACCTCAAGGACGGACAGATGAAGGTTACCGTCAATGGTCAGACCTATCAGGTAGAAATTCCTCAGACAAAGGCAGAGGGACCGCGTGTTGCTATGGCTCCCGCAGCCCCAGAAGTACAGGCAACTGGTTCGAAGACTTTGAACGTCAACAGCGAACTGCCCGGAACTGTTACAAAGATTAACGTAGCCGACGGTCAGCATGTGAAGCGTGGCGATGTTCTGCTCGTTGTCGAGGCCATGAAGATGGCCAACGATATCGTGAGCGAGGTGGATGGCACCGTTCAGCATGTAGCTGTCTCTCAGGGACAGAGCGTCAACCAGGGCGATTTGCTCGTCGAGATGGTTGCCGACTTTGTTGCAGCGAAGGCAGAGGTTACTCCGAAGCCCGCTCCTGCTGCTCCCGCTCCTGTTGCAGCTCCGGCTCCTGCTCCTTCCGCTCCGGCTGGCACAAAGACCGTGACTGCTCCTCTGCCCGGCACCATCACCAAGGTGACTGTCAAGGTGGGCGATACCGTCAACGCTGGCGACACAGTCATCCTGATGGAAGCCATGAAGATGGAGAACAACATCACAGCCGAGTTCGGTGGTACCGTCAAGGCTATCCTCGTTGAGACCGGTGCTCAGGTACAAAGCGGACAGGTGCTCGTGGAACTTGACTAAAGGCCCCTCCTGCTCCCCCCAGGGGGGAGAAATTAAATAGTAGATAGTAAACTAAGTAGATAGTTAATAGTAAATGAATAAGGTATTAAATCTCTTTCGAGAGTGTCTCCTCCCCTCTACGGGGAGGTTAGGAGGGGTCTTATTGTTCCTTCTTGTTTCTGCTCCTCTTTTGGCTGCTGACCTCAATCTGGAGGAGGGGCTGAACGACTTCATCAACGAGATGGGCTTCGTCACGTTCTTCATTCAGGAAGAGGGTTGGAAGAACGCCGTCATGATTTTGATCGGCTGTTTCCTGCTCTGGCTGGCCATCCAGAAGAAATACGAGCCCCTGCTGCTTCTGCCCATCGCTTTTGGTATGATTCTCAGCAATCTGCCGGGTGCAGGTCTCTTCGATTCCGACATGTGGAACAATGAGTTCCTGAATCCTGCAAGCGAGAACTACCACAGCTACGGTTACATTATGGCGCACGGAGGACTGCTCGACATCCTCTACATCGGTGTGAAGGCTGGCGTTTATCCTTGCCTCATTTTCCTTGGTGTAGGTGCGATGACCGACTTCGGTCCGCTGATTGCCAATCCCAAGAGCCTCATACTCGGTGCAGCTGCACAGCTCGGCATCTTCGCCACCTTCCTGGTAACGCAGATTGACTTCTTCGGGTTCACAATTGCTCAGTCGGCTTCCATCGGCATCATAGGTGGTGCAGACGGTCCTACGGCTATCTTCCTGACCTCCAAGCTTGCTCCTGAGCTGCTTGGTCCCATTGCCGTTGCTGCATACAGCTATATGGCTCTGGTGCCCGTCATTCAGCCTCCCATCATGCGTGCTTTGACGACAGAAAAGGAACGTGTGATTCGCATGAAGCAACTTCGCGAGGTGAGCAAGAAGGAGAAGATTATCTTCCCCATTGTTGTAGCTATCGTGGTAAGCCTGATTGTTCCCTCTGCTGGAACGCTCATCGGCTGTCTGATGCTGGGCAATCTCTTCAGGGAGAGTGGGGTAGTGGAGCGTTTGAGCAAAGCTGCTCAGAACGAGCTGAACAACATCGTGGTCATTATGTTGGGCGTGACGGTTGGTGCTACAGCTACTGCAAGTGCCTTCCTGAATGTCCAGACAATCGCCATCCTCTGCGTCGGTATCGTAGCATTCGGTATCGGTAGTGCAGGTGGTGTTCTGATGGCTAAGATAATGAACCTATTCCTCAAGGAGAAAATTAACCCGCTCATCGGCTCAGCCGGCGTCAGCGCTGTTCCTATGGCAGCTCGTGTCAGCCAGGCCGAAGGTCAGAAGGCTGACCCGCGCAACTTCCTCCTGATGCATGCTATGGGTCCCAACGTGGCAGGTGTCATCGGTAGTGCCGTTGCAGCAGGTATCCTACTCAGCTTCTGTAGCTGACAGCCTTAGGCGCAGGTGAAACTGCGAATAAGGAAATATCCTTTTTATTTCATATTAGAGGGCGTGTCCGTGTGAACTGGCACGCCTTTTTTTGTATGGACATGCTGTCATCATCCTCAGCGACTACGCGTATTCGGCATCCACCCCTTCCCAACTCCTCAGGGAGCGGCTGATATTCCAGCGGGTCAGATAAGAAGAATAGAGAGTAGCGCTCCCCAGTGGGCGAGGGCACCAAGCGTTTGCAGGAATGGACGATGTGCGATAAAAAAAAGACCGGCACCCCAAAGGATGTCGGTCTTAGCTTCAACTGAGTTCGCTTACGCCCGATAAAGCATAAACAAACTTAGCATTATTACTTAATTGCGATCTTTCTCCCGTTGTTGATATAGATACCCTTCTGAGTCGGTTTGCCAGAGAGCTTACGACCGTTGAGGTCATACCATGTAGCCCCATTAAGGTCGTTATGGTCATTAAGGTTTTTAATGTCTGTGGCATCATCGCCATTGAAGTTGAAGTAGAAGGCCTTGATACCGCTTCCGTTTTCAAGATATGCCTTGCCGGCCTTGATGATACCGGTGTCTGCCATATAGAAGCCAACCTGTTCGCCTTCGGGCTTAGCCAGAACGTACTTGCCGACGGCCTCAACATCCTCGGCAGCACCCTTCAGGACGTTGCCTTTGATATTGTCGGGAGTTTCATAGACGAACATGGTCACGGTCATGCTGACAATGCGGAATTGGCCTGTGCCGATGTTAGAGAGTATTATTTTATTTGCAGAGCCGGTCCATGTATTGTCTTCCGTTGAATAGTCGCCGGTGATGAAATCGTAGGAACCTTCCCTAAGGACGTAGCTGGCACCAGTAGCAAAGGTAAACTCTATCTTGGTAATAAGAGCTCCTGATGCAAAGATTTCCATGTCGTTGCCAGCATAGATGCGTACTGCACTGCCAGAGAAGAAGTACTTGGGAGAGAGGTTGTTTTCGTTTTCTCCCATATAGAAAGAGAAGGATAAATCTCCAACGTCGAAACTGCCAAGTTCTTCTCCGTTCATGAAGCCGAGGTCTGCGAAGACTACCTCGGTGGTAACCTCGTATGGGGTAACGGGTGCAAAGCTGTAGATGCCGGGAGTTCCCTTCAGTACGACGGGTTCCCACGCGGGAACAGCTTCTTCCACGGGATTAAGCTTCAGCCAGCTCTCTTCGTATTCGCCTGTAAAGACATCCACTCCCTCGGGAATCTCCACTGCGTCGGGGATGTACATGGTGGCATAGCCAGCGTCGGTAATCACCTTGACGACGTTATGTGTCTTGTCGAAGACGGGATAAGCATCCGTGCCAATGTTCTGATACCAGCCAGCACCGAGCATATCGCAAAGCTCGCCGTTGGCTACTTGCTCTGCTGTTACCTGTGTACCGCCAACGTACGTACCAATCAGATTGAGGTAGTAGCTATTGTTGATAACGATGGTACCGCTCTGATGTGTCAGGGTGAAGCAGTTGCCAGTGCCTGTACCCTCGGTGAGTTCGCAGAGAGAGTAGCAGTTGTTGAGGGTTGTGGAAGAGCCGCCGTACGACCAAGCAGAGAAGCTGCTGTACATCGAGCTGCCGGGGTAGCCCATCTTGCCGAGCGTTGCGCAGTTGTTGAAGGTGATGTTGGCGTAGTTAGCACCCAACATACCGCCATCGCCCGTTACGCCGCTCTTCTGTCCCGTAATGTTGACATTGGTGATGACGTTCTCGACGAGGACTGTACCTTCGGCATGACCGATGAGCGCACCGAAGTGGATGTTCGTTACAACGGCACTGCCCTCGACGTAGAGGTTGCGGATGGTGGCATCCTTGACGAAGGCAAACAGACCGCGCCACTTGTCGGCGACATTCGTGTAATTATATGTAATGGTGTATCCTGAGCCGTCGAAGATGCCTTGCATCGGATTGGCTTCCGTACCAACCATCAGGTCGGCATACGCTTCGTTTCCTTCGCTTGACAGGTCAATGTCAGCTGTCAGGCGTGCCTTGATGCCGACAGCTCCCTTCTCAACCTTCTTGGCAAACCAGTTAAGCTGCTTGGCTGTTCCAATCAGATAGTAACCCTCGGCATCCTGCTCCACAGCATTGGGATTGGCAGTGCCGCAGACGACGCAGATGTCGTCGTCGCCATACTGGTGGTCAGGCACAGTCGGGTAGCTTTCAGTATTGGTGTAGGTGAAAGGACTTTCCTCAAGTTCTACACCGTCGCAACGTGCTGTTCCCGAAGCATAGACGCGCTGGCCGTTGGGGTCGGGCGTTGGGTAAGGCTCTGTGCCGTCGAGGGCTTGCGTCCAAGCAATGACACTCTGGTCACCGTTGAGCTTGTAGCAAAGCGTACCGCCTGCAATCTGCTCTGCAGTAACGGCTGTACCTTGTACCGTGCCAACCGTGTAGAGGTAGTAGCTATTGTTGATGGTGATGGGGCCGCCAGTGTGTGTCAGGGTGAAGCAATTGCCTGTGCCTGTGTCGTCGGTCAGCTTGCACATTGAGAAGCAGTTGTTGAGAGTGGTATTGGAACTGCCATTCGACCAGCCCGAGAAACTGCTGTACATAGAAGTACCCTTGTAACCCATCTCGCCGAGCGTTGCGCAGTTGTTGAAGGTGATGTCTGCATAGTTTGCGCCAAGCATACCTGCGTCGCCCTGTACACCTGTCGAGGACTTACCCGTGATGTTGACATTCGTTACGACATTCTCAACGAGTACTGTACCGTAAGCAACACCGATGAGTGCACCGAAGTGGATATTCGTTGGGGTAGCGCTTCCTTCAACATAGAGGTTGCGGATGGTGGCGTTCTCGACGGAACGGAAGAGGCCGCGCCATTTATCGGGAACATTCGTATAATTATAAGTAATGGTGTGGTATCCGCCATCGAAGATGCCGCTGAACCTGTTGCTCTCCGAAGCAAGCATCACGTCGGGATAGTCGGTACTGAGGTCGATGTCGGCTGTCAGCTTCACATTAAGACACGGCTTGCCCTTTGCCAAGTATTCGGCAAACCAGGCAAAATCCTTTGCACTGGCGATGAGACTGAATCCCTCGCCATCTGTTGCCAGCTGATAGTCAGCATCCCATGTTCCGCAGACAGCGCAGAAGCCACCGTCGAAGGTGTGAGGCGGAATCGTTGAAGTGGAAGAGTTGCTATAGACAAGCTCGCCATCGCCAGCGCTTGTGCCGTCGCACTTCAACTCGCCGTTGGCGAAAACCTGAAGATGAGAATCGAACGGAACTGGCAGGTCGTCCTCGTCAAGCGTCTGATACCAACCGATGTTGAGTTGGTCGCCGTTGAGCATGTAGCAGAACTCGCCGGTTGCAAGCGTTGCTGCGTCGATGGCCGTGCCCTGTACCTCACCGATTGCGTTGAGGTAGTAGCAGTTGTTGAGGGTGGCCGTGCCGCGGCAGAAGGTGTAGCAATAATCCGTGCTTGTGCCTTCGGTGAGTTCACCAGTTGTGTAGCAGTTGTTCAGGATGGAGGTAGAGGTATTTGTAGCGAATGCAACGAAGCCGCAGTACATCGAACTACCAGCGTTGCCCATCTTGCCGAGGGTAGCGCAATTGTTGAAGGTAACTGTGCCATCCACATAGCCAGCCATACCGCCGTCGCCTGTTACGCCAGAGCGGTCGCCAGTGATGTTGACGTTCGTCACAACATTCTCTACGAGTACATTGCCCGTGTAATCACCTGCAAGCGCGCCATAGTGGATGCCTTTTACTGAAGCAGTACCTTCCACATAGAGGTTACAGATGACTGCTCCGTCGGCCAGAGCCTTGAAGAGGCCGCTATGGTCACCAACATCTGTGTAGTTGTAGATAATCTTGTGGCCCTTGCCGTCGAAAGTGCCTGCGTACGTGCCAACCATCGTCTGCGAGTCGCCAAGGTCGATGTCGGCTGCCAGATAAGCCTCCAAGTCTGTCTGGCCGCCATTCACAGCTTCTGCAAAGGCGATGAAGTTGTCGAGGGTTTCTATCTTCATGCCAGTCTCGACGGGAGCTGCACTGCCAATCTTCACGAAGTGCCAGCGTCCGGGATAGCCACATTGAACTGAGTTAGCGCTCGAATAGTCATCATCGCCCACCTCCTGCTTGGCAAGGCTGTTATTTGCGCGGTCGCTGCGCAGATAGCCCTGAACGTGCAGCGAGTGCTCCGATTCCTCGTTGGTCATATAGAAACGACCAGCGCCAGCGGTAAGGTCAGTGAGGGTGTAGCCCACGGGAGCATCAGAGAAGATAACGTCATCCTCTCCTGTGTTCTTGTTGCCCAAATATTTGCCGTTTTCCTTGTTGAGGAAAGCCCATTGGTCTCCAGCCTTCTCGGCTGTCCAGATGAAGCCGTCAGACTCTTTGTTCAAGTCGCCCCAATAAACATACTGGTCACCCCAGTTGATGGGGAAACTTGACTGCGAGCAAGCCATAGCCTTGGGCTTAGCGGTTGTGTTGCCGGCAAACTTGGCACGGTCACTGATGATGTAGAACTGGTCGCCTTCATTAATCTGGCTTACGTCAGTAATCCAGTTGAAGTCGGAAATTCCGCCCATCTCGCTCACTTCTTCATCGGTGAGAGGCGTCTCCCAAAATGCCACTTCGGAGATGTAGGTATTAACCTTCTCGCTATCATCGTCGGCGAACAGATAGAAGACGGGGTCAATCTCCCAACGGGTATTGGAGGTTTCATAGTCAATGATTTTCTCACCATTCACATAAAGTTTGAAAGAACCATTGCTGTTGGTCAGTACAACGCGGTACCAAACATCGTCCCAAATGCAGCCAAAGTAGCCGCCCAGGGCACCTGCTCCGATTTGGCTTTTACTGATGAAGACTTCGCCGTCGTTGCCGTTGCTAGGGCTTGTCTGGAACAAGCAGTCGTAGGAGTAGGCATCAGGCACTTTAATGTCAATCATGATAGAGAAGGACATAGAAGTTGCTGCATCTTCGACGCGCTCCACCTTCAAGGCTGAGGTAGCAGGCAACAGGATGGCGCTACTTCCGTTCTGTCCATCTGCTGCTGTAATACCGGCCTCTTCTACGGTCGCAACCGAAACGCTGGCAGAGCCTAACACGGCGGGGATTAATTTCATGCTCCCCACTGTAGCCTCCATCAAGTCGCTTGGGTTATCAAATCTCCATTGCCCGGTCGGCTCAGGTGTCTGAGCCACAGCCGAAACAAAGTTTCCTGCCACGCCCATCAGGCCGAGCAAGAACATCGTAAGAAATCTTTTTTTCATAGTTAATTTTTTTAGGTTAGAAAAAAAAGTCGGTTATATTGTTTTAGTTTTTACGCACTGCAAAAATACTATTTTCTATAGAAATAAGCAAAGGAAATGTTTTTTTTCTTCGCATATCAAGCAATAAGGATAGAGAGTACCGCTCCCCAGTGGGCGAGGGCGCCAAGCAAAACAAAGATGTGCCATATGGCATGATAGTGTGGACGTTCGTCGTGGGCAAAGAAGTAAGTTCCAGCAGTATAGGCTATGCCCTCGGCCAGGAGGAGCCAGAGCGTCAAGGGTTTCAGCTGCTGCATCACGGGTTTGGCTATAAACACGATGCTCCACCCCATAATCAGATAGATGGCCAGAGAAAGTCGTGGCCAGCGTCCAAGGGCAACGATTTTATATACTGCTCCTACAATGACAACTATCCATTGTAAGGCAAATACCAACCATCCGAGCCAACCTCCAACGACACCAATCAGGATGGGCGTGTAGGAACAAGCTATCATGATGTAGATGCTGATGTGGTCGCACTTGCGCAGGGCATCCTTCACCCGCCCCTCGTGCACCCAATGATAGGTAGTACTGCTGAGGAACATGAAGAACATACCGACAAGGAAGCAAATGACTCCGAACGACATCTGCCAACTGACATCAGCTGCAAGCCAAACGAGCCAAATTGAACTCAGAGCAAAAAACACTCCGGCAAGATGCGTCCAAGTGTTGCCGTTTTCGCCTTTAACAGGCCAAAAAGATTTAAAATATGACAATTTAAGAACCTTTTCCAAGCCTCCTTTAAAGGAGGCTTTCTAGATTTGCAGTTTTTGATTTATTGCTTCTTCTGTCCGTCTGGTCAGTTCCTCATAGGTCTGCTCAGCAGAAGGTGCTATTCTAGGCAGGTATGTTACCTCGATGTGCTTTGGCCTCATGAAGCGGCTGCCGCGCGGCAAGGCCTCGTATGCTCCCTTGATGCAGACCGGGACGATGGGCACTCCGAGTTCCTTTGCCAATATAGCGAATGTCTTCTTAAAGGGAACCGTCTCGCCGTCGTGTGTGCGAGCTCCTTCTGGGAAGATGATGATGCGGTGTCCTTCACGCAAAACTTTGGCGAGCTTCAAGATGGAGTTCTTCAGGTTGGCGCGTTCCATAACGATGACGTTGCTCTTGGCTGCTAGATTCCGACGGTACTCACCGCGAACGTGTTCTTCTGTAGCATAGAAGAAATATTCGCCAAGGGTGTTCCAAGGCAGCCCTGCGAGTGTGAGCGGACCGTCGGCAAAACTCTGATGATTGGGAGCCAGAATGCAGGCTCCCTTCTCGGGAATGTTCTCCCTTCCTTTTATTGTAAGGCGATTGTAGCAGACAAAGAGGCACTTCAACAGCCGCGAGACAAAACGATAAGTGAAGCCTGCTGTGGGCAAATGCAAGGTATCGACCGGCCCATGAAGGAGTTGATGCCAATCGACATCCTCAGCCTCCATCTTAGTCTTTTGGGTAGCAACATGACGGGCAAGAGCCTCTACGTTGGGGAAGTTCGGCATCTCATCCACGCCTACAGACGTGCCGAAAGTATTCTCTATGAAGGTCTGAAGGCTTATCTTATCTAATGAGTCGAGTGCGAGGTCCGTCTCAATATGGTCCGCAGCATGAACCTTCAGGCCCTTCTCCGACTCTATGAAACGCTTGAGCAAGAGATATTCCTCGAAATCTGGTTCTGGCACTTGCTCATGCTCCTTGTTCCTCGCTCCTTGCTCTTCTTTCAGTATGGCGCCCAGCTTATAGCGCTGCAGTTTTTCGAGCCTAGTACGAGGCAATTCGCCATGATAGACAAGAACGCTCATGATCTTCTTGTAGGCAGAGACTGTCAGGTTATAAGGTTCCAACACTTCCCGCTTCAGTTGGGCAGTTATTTCGTCGTCGGTCATCGTTGCAGCCCATGCAGGTTGAGGAACAATGATGGCACAGAGCATGTCATTATCTTGGACGACTGCTGCCTCCTTCACACACTTGTCGAACTTCTCCAACTTATATTCTATCTCGCTAGGTTGCACATTTTTACCATTGCTGAGGACGATGATTTCCTTAGTACGGCCTGTAAGAGTGATGTGTCCCACGGAATCGAAAACTGCCAAATCTCCAGTGTGCAGATAGCCGTCGCTGTCAATTACTTCCCGAGTCTCTTCGGGACGATTGTAATAGCCTTTCATCAGGTTCGGTCCTTTGACGCAAAGTTCACCATTCACCAGTTTACAATCAACACCAGGCAGGGGCAGTCCTGAGCAACCAGGAATATAGTCGCCAGGACGTGTGAAGGCAATGATGGGAGCTGTCTCCGTCATGCCATAGCCTTCGAGAACATCAAGGCCAAGTGTACGTAAGCCTTCGCCTATCTCCTTGTCCAAAGCAGCACCCCCACAAACGCAATAATCAATATGGCCCCCCATCTTCTTCCTGACGGAACTGAAGACAAGACGACTGAGAGGTCTCCACTTGACTGTACTGCAGAGAGCAAAGAGCATTCGAGCAACAACTGATTGGTCTATCTTCTTCTTGATTCCAACATATAGGGTCTGCCACAACCTGGGCACACCAATCATGATGCCAACTTTGCCGCGATAAAGGGTGTCCATGATGTCTGGACCAGAGAGCGAGGGACTGATGGCAATGCCACCGCCCATATAAAGCGGAGCAATAAGTGAACCCATGAGCGGCAGGACATGATGCAGTGGCAACAGAACAAGTGCACGACGCTTATCTGTATAGATGGGAACGTCATATGAAACACTATGTACGTTGGCTTTTAGATTGGCATAACTAAGCATAACACCCTTCGGAGAGCCCGTAGTACCAGAAGTATAGATGATGAGTGCCGTATCGTCGTTATCAGGCTCAGAGAGTGCTGCCCAAGGAAGGATGGACGAGGTCGGCTCATCCTGAACTGACATTTTTTCGTAGTCGTCAATCAATAAGACACGCGTCTCAATTTTCGCTTCCCGAATCGCGTCGCGCAACACAGGCTCGCGTTCTTTTGAGACCCAAACAGCATCCGGCTGACAATCATTCAGTATGTAAGCAACATCCCCAACGGTGCTCGATGCATCTACTGGGACAGCGATGCCTTCTTGAAGCCAGACGGAGAAAAAACTGTATGCCCAGCCTTCGCGGTTTTCACTAAAGATTACGGTTTTTGTCTCTTTACCCTTGGGCGTCTGACGTGCAAATTGAGCCACCCTTTGGAGCAGTTCGCTGTAGGTCATTCTATGCTCGCCAGCAATGAGGGCAATTTTGTTTAAGTTTATCATAATTCCTCATTATAATCACGATGCAAAGATACAACATATAATTCAAAAAAGGAAATTCAAAAATCAAAAAACAAAAAAAAATGACCAAAAAGGTGTTTTCTCGAAAATAAGTCGTATCTTTGCACTCCGATAGAACTATGAAACAGAAAATCCTTATTACCGGAGCCAGCGGCTTCATTGGCAGTTTTTTAGTAGATGAAGGGCTTCGTCTGGGTTTTGACGTCTGGGCAGGCGTACGAGGCACCAGTAGCCGTAAATACCTTCAGGATGAACGCATACACTTCGCTGAGCTTGATATGCAACATCCCGAAAAGCTTCGTTCCCAACTCATGGCTTACAAGGCCGAGATGGGGGGCATGGGCTGGGACTATGTCGTACATGCTGCAGGAGCTACAAAATGCCTTCATCGTCAGGACTTCTTCACCACTAACACTGAAGGAACTAAGAACCTTATTGATGCCCTGCGCGATACAGAAATGATACCCCAGCGGTTTGTCTTTCTGAGTAGTCTAGGCGTTTACGGAGCCATCCGCGAGAAACCTGTTCGTCGTCCCACAGCTGATAATCCCTGGATTTATGCCCCTATCCAACTCACGGACGAGCAAAAACCCAATACGGCCTACGGAGAGAGCAAACTTGTTGCTGAGCGCTACCTGATGGGACAAAAGGACTTTCCCTATACCATCTTGCGTCCCACCGGTGTCTATGGCCCGCGCGAACGTGACTATCTCCTTATGGTGAAGAGCATCAAACAACATATTGACTATGCCGTAGGTCTTACACCTCAGGAGATAACTTTTGTCTATGTACACGACGTCGTACAGGCTGTTTTCAAGAGCATGGAAGCTCCTAAGGCCAATGGTAAGTCCTATTTCTTAAGCGATGGAAAGGTTTATAACAGTCGTCGTTATAGCGATCTTGCCCAGCATTATCTGGGAGATCCTTGGGTGCTGCATATAAAAGTGCCCCTCTGTCTAGTAAGAGTCATTTGTTGGCTGTGCGGAAAGCTAAGCCGCCTGACCGGCAAAATAAGTGCCCTTAATGATGATAAATATCATATTCTATCACAGCGCAATTGGCAATGTGACATCCAACCAGCCATTGATGACTTCGATTACGACCCACAGTGGCCATTAGAACGTGGGGTAAAAGACAGTATTCGCTGGTATCAGCAGGAAGGCTGGCTTTAAGTATTGAACTATCAAAAGGGGCGTGTTAAATAGGCACGCCCCCTTTGTGTTTTATTGAATATATCCGTTCTTTGCAGAAATTCGCTCTAAAGCCTGATAGACCTGCATCAGGCCACGAGGCACGTGGAAGCATCCCTTCCATTTGCCACCTTTTAAGGTGAGAAGCACTTCTCCTCGGCGATTCAAATAACCAAACCATTCGGGATAATTTGGGTCCATGAAGTGGCTCCATACATATTCATGAACACGCATGAACCAGTCAAGACATTCCTGGCTGCCAGTCAGTTCATAACCCTTAATCATGGTAATGAGGGTCTCGATGTGAACCCACCAGAGTTTCTGATCCCATTCCAACTGCTGCAAAGGTCGGCCTAGACGGTCCATAAAGTAGAAGATGCCGCCGTACTCCTTATCCCAACCATATTCTGCCTCACGCAAGGCAATGTGTACGGCCTTTTCTATGAGGTCTTTGCGCCCTAAGCGCTTTCCTAAGTCCATGATAAACCACATGGCCTCGATGGCGTGACCTGGGTTGAGCAGGCGACCTTCATGGCAATCGACGAGTTTGCCGTCCTTGCTTACATGTTCTACAACCAAGTCCAGCTCGGGACGATAGAAGACATCCAGCACCTCGTGTAGGCAGATGTCGATGGTTTCTTTCAGGAACTCTGGTGAGAGCAGATCCTCAATCTCCAGCGCCACATTGCACAGTATCATAGGCAGGGCAAAGTCCTTCAAGGTACGTGCTCCAGAAGCTGCTTTAGACCATTTACCCTTAGGATTGTTCCGTTTGGAGAGCACAATATCGAAGGTCTTCTTGGCGATTTCAGCATACTCCTGAATACCAGTCGCCTTATACAATTGCCCGAAGGCAATGACAGCAAAGGTATAGGAGAAAATGTTGTACGGCTCCACCAACGGACGTCCTTGGCGGTCCAACGAGAAATACCAGTTCAAGTTACCATCATGTCCGTACTTTTTCAGGAACTCAGCACCCTGAATGGCAGCATCCAACCATTCCTGCCGTTTTTCTACTTTATTATATAGGGTCGCCAGCATCCACACTTCGCGTCCCTGAAGCCAAATGAACTTGTCGGTGTCATAAACTTCACCATTGCGTTCTATGCAGGTGAAGAAACCGCCATATTCTTTATCAATACTATTCTGCATCCAGAAAGGCATCACCCTTTCTAGCAATTCGCTCTTATACTGAGCGGCAAGTAAATTGAAATCAATCATGACCAATTAAGAATTTAGAAAGAAGAATTAAGAATTATCACTTTTTATTTTTTACTTACGAACGAAGTGAGCCATGCAACCACCACACTCACTATAATTCCGGTGGCACCGAAGAGGAAGAAGTTCGCATCTGTAAAGAGATACATCAGGAGCACCACCACTTCGCCAACGATGAAGCCGGTTAGAGCAGACCATCCCTTGATACGCGGGATGAAGACTGCCATCACAAACAAGCCACCCAGGCCGCTGGTCAGCAGCCCCAAAATGGTGTTGAAGTAGTCGAGCAGCGAGGTGATGTCCCATGTTGCCATCAGGAGGGCAATACCCAAGCCCATCATACCGCTCACGATGCAGGTCCAGCGTGCCACACTCAGTAGCGCAGAATCCTTGATACTAGGACGGAATCGCTGCACGAAGTCAACGCTGAAGGCGGTACTAACGCTGTTGATGTTGCTTGAGATAGTACTCATCGTAGCCGCAAAGATGGCGGCAATGAGCAGTCGTGCTATGCCAGCCGGCATTTGACTCATCTTATAGTAAGGGATAATTGCATCGCCTAGCTGCATGGTGATATCCAAACTCTGAGGATGCGTCTT
>JAGCNQ010000100.1 GCA_017645845.1 Bacteroidaceae bacterium | reverse complement strand
GAACGCTCAGTCAAGTCCTTCTGGTAAATATAGGCATTGTTGGTGGGCGTAAGCTCCTCGACATTGACGTATTTGGTATTATCGTTCGGTCCAAAGTTCAACTGGCCGCTTGCTGCGGTGTAATGCTGTCCGGCGAACGCGGTGATGTTTACAGTGCGGTAATACACGGTTTGGACATAGGTGTCACTGCCATCGCCACGGCGATCAACGCGAAAGCGGGCCGTGTTGCCGCTAACTGTGGGCTCGTAGATGGTAAATGAACACTCGGCATTTGCCTGTTGCCCCGTCGCCAGTGCTACTATCGTCAGCACAGCCGCGAGGACTTTTGTCTTGAAAACTTGTTTCATGTTACTTATTATTATTGGGTTTTAGATTTTTATTCTGCTCACAATGGCGCTACTCTCTACCAGGTTTGTTTAGATTACGTTCCTGGCGATGAATAGACCACTGACTTTGGATGACAAGAAAGAGAATAACGAGGGCGATGACAATCATGATAACAAGGCCCACAACTTGGACAGTTTCCATACAATTATTTATATTTCTTGTGCAAAAATAAATAATTCAGCCATACGAGGCTTTCCTTTCCTTGTAAATACAGAAAAAGGAAAGAGGAAATACATCCAGAGAAAAGAAATACGGCTAAAGAAAAGAGGAAGGACTCCCTCCTAGAACACCTTTTTCATGATTTGAAGGTGTTTGGTGCAGGCTTGCCTTGCGAAGCGAATGCCTTAGTCATGGACGAGGGCGAAGAGAAACCACAGTCGATGGCAATGTCGCCCAGACGCCGGTCAGGTTGCTGGCGTATGAGACTTATGGCATAACGTACGCGGTGCTGGTTAATCATATCATAGAAGGAACTGTAGCCGCTGCGCTTGATGGTTTCCAGCAAATAGTTGGCATTGGTTCCGATGCGCCGCATTATCATATTGGCGGTGATGTGCTGCTCGGTGAAGATGTGCTCGTCGATGAGCAGGCTTTCCAACCGTTGGCGCAGGTCGTTGTATCGTTCATCGGAGAGGCGGAAACCATTGTCTTCAGCCTGTTTCTCAGGCAAGCACTGGCTGTCTTCCTCTGTCGCCTGTTCTTCAGACTGGTTCTCATCGGTGGGAGCAAAGAGCTTGCGATGCGGGTTAAGTGTATAGATACAGAAAACGATGCTGGCGATGGTGAAGAGCACATCGCGGATGCACTTCGCCAAGGGGGAATAGAAGTAGAAGTTGATGGCCAGCAGCACACATACCAATGTGGGTACCCATTGGATGAATTGGGCAAAGCGCACAGGGAAGTCGTCGGTATCGGCATAAGTCTCCTCGTTCACGTTGCGCACTTCATTGCCGATGCGCAGTGCCATACGGACATTGCGCCAGAAGTACCAGACAAAGACCAGACCGACTAATACGAAGCCCCACGATTGCCATCCGTCAGGAAGCTCCATGAGTCCGACAGCCTGGAGGAAGAGCGGTAGCAGCACGACAACAGCAGGCAGCACTATCCAGTAGTCCTTTGCCGGATGGGGCCGCTGGGGGAAGAAATAGAGTTCGCACATCACCAGCATCTGTAGCGAGAAGACAAGCAGGGCGAATGCATTGGCATAGAAAAGCGCCTCGGCATCGCCAATCTGAAGCAGATACGGAAGTTCCAGAATTTGCAGCATGTAGATGGTGCCTACAGCCATCTGCGCGGGAAAGAGATTATGGAAGGTCTCTTCGTATGCTTTGGGCCTGTAGAACCATTTCAGCAACCACCCGTAAAGGTGAGTGACGATGAACGCCAGATTGGCAGTGTAGAATATCTGGTATGTCGTATCCATCCTTACTATTCCTTCCAATTTTGCGCTACAAAGTTACACATTATTTTTATATTAGAGTGCTTCGCCGTTGGAAATCTTCCGAAAAGCAAGGCAATTGTGCTGTCGGCACTGCCTTTCCCGCTCAGTTACCTGGTCAGGGCGCAGAGTTCCCTACTTTCTCATAAAAAATAAATACAAGACATTGCAGTGTCCCTCTTTTTTTGTAACTTTGTCGGCATGAAGGCATTTCCTATTTTTGTTTTAGCAACGCTGGTCACATTTGCTTCAAGTGCACAGACTACGCTATTGGCCGACTTCGAGAACGGGCAGACGGGAAGGCTGAAAATCGGTCAGGACTACGCAGCTGACATGTTTTCCGTGAAGCCCAAAGTGATGAACAACCCGAGCATGACGGGGATAAACACCTCGAACAAGTGCGTTGGTGCTACGAATGTGGCCAATGCCGGCTGGTGGAAGAATTTCCTGATTTTGGAACTCAGGACGCCTGTGACTATCAACGACAATAACAGCATTCTGACGATGCTGGCCTACCGTTCCATTCAGCCCAAAGATATGCGCATTGGCATCAATACGTATGAAGAGAGCGGGCAGGTTTATCGGGGCAAGCTGTCGCAAGACGGCAAGTGGGAGGAACTGACCCTTAACCTCGAGGACTTCTACGGCAAGAGGCTGGAGAAGATTTTCATTGTGCTGAGCTGCAACTGGAGCGACCCGACTTCCGGTTGGGGCGAGGCAACGTATTGCTTCGACGACATCCGCATCGGTGCTGGCGAGTCGCTGCCCGATGCCTCGCTGACTATCGACACATCGATAAGTTACCAAACCATTCAGGATTTCGGAGCCAGCGACTGCTGGACAACGGAGTTCATCGGCGACTACTTCAGCGAAACAGAGAAAGCCAAGGGCGCCAAGTGGCTGTTCAGCCGACAGATGGACGCAAATGGCAATCCCGAGGGCATCGGTCTGAGCTGCTGGCGCGTAAACATCGGCGCAGGCAGTGCCACACAAGGCTCAAACAGCAATATCGAAGAGGAGATACACCGCACAGAATGTTTCCTCAGTAGTGACAGCACCTACGACTGGACGCGATGCGACGGACAGCAGTGGTTCATGCGTCAGGCCAAGGATTACGGTGTTGAGCACTTCCTGCTCTTCTCCAACTCCCCACCCATATACTATACGAAGAACGGTAAGGCCAATGCCAACAACCAAAACATCTCGTGCAACCTGAAGACGAACTGTTTTGATGATTTTGCGGAGTTCCTGGCCACTGTCGCCAAGCATTTCACGGACGAGGGTTACAACGTCACTTATATCGACCCCGTCAATGAGCCGCAGTACGACTGGAAGAATGGTCAGGAGGGTTCGCCTTGGGAAAACTCGGACATCACGAAACTTGCTAGACAGCTCGATCGATCTATTTCCAGCCGAAACCTCGACGCAAAGATACTCATCCCAGAAGCAGGGTCCCTCGCCTGCCTCTATGCCGGCACATCATCGAGGGGCAACAAGCAGATTGAGGCTTTCTGGAAAAAAGGCTCCACCACATATATCGGAAACCTGAAATCGCTGGCCTCAGTAGCAGCAGGTCACGGCTACTGGACTGTCGGCTCCGACGAGATACTGCGGGAAGTGAGGGAAAAGGCTCGCAACGAGGCCGCGAAATACGGTGTGGAGGTGATGCAGACGGAATGGTCGATGCTCGACGACCCTCCAAGCACCAGTGCAGGTTTCCCCGCCAGCTACGCGGAGGCCTCGAAGATGAGCATCGCCCTCTACATGGGCAAGCTGATACAGTGCGACCTCACCATTGGGAATATGGTGGCGTGGAGCTACTGGACCGCCTTTGCACAAGAGAAATGGGGGCAAAAGAACCGTTTCCATCTTATCCGCGTGAACGCAAAGGGAGATACGGGTGAGGAGAGTGAAGGCGACCTCAAGCAAGGAGGCAAACTGACTGCCGACAAGAACCTGTGGGTGTTCGGCAACTTCAGCCGCTTCATCCGTCCCGGCTACAAACGCATCAGCCTCGAAGGCGCAGACGAGATGGACAACCTTCTCGGCTCTGCATGGCTGTCGCCCGACGGAAGCGAAGTAGTAGCGGTGCTGGTCAATATGAGTTACGGGCGCAGGAAAGTCGATTTGTCAATAGCATCGGCTGACGCAGGAGAAGTCAGGACCTACGTGACCGACCGAGGCCGTAATCTGCGACTCGACACATCGCTCCAGGATTTGCGCGACAAGGTTCTTTCTCCCCGTTCGGTTACCACTGTGGTAATCGGCCTAGAGGATGCTTCGGGCATAGCAGACATTGGAAATACACCATTGAACATTGAGCATTCTGTATATGATCTCCAAGGTCGGAAGATTGCTAATGCTCAAAGAGCAAAGTCCAATGTTCAACTGCCAAAGGGCATCTACATTGTGAACGGCAAAAAGATTCTGGTGAAGTAGCACAAACATGCTATACCATATATTATATGTATAGAATGTAAAATTGAACGTATTTGTAGTTTTTTTTAGCAAATATGTAAGCAGAAAAGAGTTTTTTTTGTAATTTCGCAGGCGTTTTACCTTTTATTAACAAATTAAAGTAACAAACAAAATGAAACAACAAACGTTTTTCGTAAAGGCTACGCTGGCTGTGGCTCTGGCCATCTTCAGTAGCACTGCGGCCATGGGACAACCGGCGGAGCAGCGAGAGCAAAATAAAACTGGTTTAGATTCTGCCGAGTCGCGAGGGAGAATGTCCGAAGGCCAATCTGATTCTGTCTCTTTAGCTATCACCAAGAATGGTAGAGTTGAGTTTAGAGACATTACTGAAAAGAATTGGTTCAAAGAACTCTCAAGCCGCATTAAACTTCATGGTTACGCCCAAGGCGGTTACAATTACACTCATCAGGGCGGCACCGACAAAAACACATTCGAACTTAAACGCGTTCTTTTCTGGGCAGAAGCCCAAATAACCGACCGTTGGTCATTTCTCTTCATGCACGACTTCTCGAGTGTCGTACAGGAATATTACACAGACTATCGCATCACAAGGAACAAAGCTTTGACCATCCGTTTGGGTCAGTTCAAGAATGGTCTGTCTCTCGAGAACCCCCTTTCCCCAACTGCTATGGAAGCCATCGATGTTTACAGCGAAGGCGTGACATACCTGACCGGCTGCGGCAGCGACCCGCTCCTGGGCGTTCAGTATGGCCGTGACCTAGGTCTTGCACTTTTCGGTGAGACTAACAACGGCAGACTGCGCTACGAGCTGCAGGTGATGAACGGGCAGGGAATCAACAAGAAAGACGGCAATAACTTCAAGGATTTCATTGGACGACTGGAATACCGTCCCGCGAAAGGCCTGAATCTTGTTGCCACAGGACAAATAGGCCGTGGACATGCTGTTGCCAGATCGGTCTATATGCCCAAATTCAATGTAGGAGACGATTACTCGCGCCACCGTTGGACGGTTGGCTTCGATTATAAATCTAAATGGTTTAAAACTCACGGCGAATATCTGGAAGGCCACGATTGCTGCGCCACCAGCCGCGGAGGATATCTGACAGGAGCAGTTCCCCTAGGTACACCCAAGGTGGAGTTCGTAGGCTCGTACGATTTCTTTAATTTCAATACCAAACTGGGCATGGACCAGCATAAAGTCATTGCCGGCTTCCAATACTGGTTCTATCAGAAATGCCGCGTACAGTTGCAGTATGTTTACAAGAGTGCTTATCTTACAGGCAATCCAAGTGATATAGAAAACACGCAGTTCGTGCACAAACCCTGTCATGCCTTGATGGCTCAGATACAAGTGAGATTCAACTAGACAATTGTTATTGCGTTAACGTAATAACGTCCAATCCAAATCGTAATTCATTAGACAATGTTAATAAAAGTTCTCCTGACCATTATCTTCCTGGCCGTAATGGTTGGTGTGGGAATATATTCCCGCAAACAGGCCAGTAGTGTAGAAGGATTTGTGCTTGGCGGTCGTGCCGTAGGTCCTTGGCTTACCGCCTTTGCTTTCGGAACATCCTATTTTTCCGCAGTAGTCTTTGTGGGCTATGCCGGACAATTCGGTTGGAAGTACGGACTCTCCAGTGCCTGGATTGGCATAGGCAATGCCATTATCGGTTCATTGCTGGCGTGGATTATTCTGGGGCGTCGCACCAAGTTGATGACTCAGCACATTGAGAGTCGTACGATGCCCGACTTCTTCGGAACCCGTTTCAATGACCAGGGGCTGCGTGTGGTAGCCTCCATCATTGCCTTTGTGTTCCTGATTCCTTATACGGCAGGTGTCTATAGCGGCATCTCCCGACTCTTCGAGATGGGTTTCGATATCCCCTACGAATACTGTGTTATCATCATGTCCATCCTCACCGCAGTATATGTAATTATTGGCGGTTACAAGGCAACAGCAATGAACGACTTCATTCAGGGCATGATAATGCTCTTCGGTATAGTGGCTGTCATTATTGCCGTGCTGAATGCCCAAGGCGGACTGGCAACCGCCGTAGATAAACTGGCTCAATTGCCTTCCAATTCCGACCCTGCCGTGAACGGTGGCTTTGCCTCTCTCTGGGGACCGGATCCCTGGGGACTGCTGGGCGTGGTCATCCTGACCTCGCTTGGTACGATGGGTCTGCCGCAGATGGTGGGCAAGTTCTACAGTATCACCGATGAGAGCGCCATAAAGCGCGGAACCATCATCTCTACCATCTTCGCCTTCATCGTGGCAGGTGGTTGTTACTTCCTTGGTGGCTTTGGTCGTCTGTATGAACCGGTTATAAACGAAGCAACTGGCAAGATAGCTTTCGACTCCATCGTGCCGGCTATGCTTATCACGTTGCCCGATATCCTTATCGCCCTTGTGGTGCTGCTGGTGCTTTCGGCTTCCATGTCCACGTTGGCTTCTCTTGTGCTGACTTCCAGTTCGACGATGACCCTCGACCTCATCTACCGCGACAAGAAATCTTTGCCCGGCGAGGTGGAGGAGGGTAGCATTGATGATATTGTGGCCGAGAAGATAGAGCGCCGCAAGGTGGTAGTGATGCGTGTACTCATTGTCTTCTTCATTGTCATCTCCCTGATGATAGCTCTGAACCCGCCAACCTTCATTGCCCAGCTCATGGGCATCTCATGGGGTGCTTTGGCTGGTGCCTTCCTTGCTCCCTTCATGCTCGGCCTCTACTGGCGCGGCACGACGACGGCTGCTGTATGGGCATGCTTCATCTGGGGTGTAGGCCTCACTGTTATCAATATGCTGGCCGGTAATCCCATCAATCCTATCAACTGCGGTGCCATTGCCATGTTGGGCGGCTTCCCCGTCGTATGGCTCGTCAGTCTCTTCAGCAAGAAGATGCCACGCAACGAAGTGGAGCAGATGTTCGAATGTTATAAATCGTAAATCGTCAAATAGTAAATAAAAAGATGATTTGGAATCCCAATAAAGAATGCATGAGCCGCGACGAGATGAGTGCCCTGCAGGGCAAGCGGCTCCATAAGATTGTAGAATACGTCTATCACAACGTGCCCTTCTACCGTCACAAACTCCAGGAGATGGACATCCGCCCCGATGACATTCAGACCATCGAGGACATCAAAAAGTTGCCCTTCACCACCAAGAAGGACCTGCGCGACAACTATCCCTTCGGCCTTCAAGCGGCTCCGCAAAGTGAGATTATCCGTGTTCACGCTTCCAGCGGCACTACTGGCAATCCCACTATTGTAGGCTATACCCGCAAGGATATCGGCGTATGGAGCGAGTGTATGGCCCGATGCCTGACGGCTTACGGCATCACTCGCGACGACACTTTCTCCGTGGCTTACGGCTACGGCTTGTTTACGGGCGGTCTGGGTGCCCACTACGGCGTGGAGCACATAGGTGCCAGTGTCATTCCTGCCGGTACGGGTAACACGGAAAAGCATCTGAAGCTTATCCGCGACCTGGGCATTACCGGCATTGCCTGCACACCGTCATACGCCTTGTACCTGGCTGAGACGATGGACAAGATGGGCATCAAGAAGGAAGACCTGAAGTTGCGCTCAGGGGCCTTCGGTGCAGAACCCTGGACAGAGAACATGCGTAAGGAAATCGAGGAACGACTGGGATTGAAGGGCTACAACCTCTACGGCCTCAGCGAAATCATGGGTCCCTGCGTCAGCTACGAGTGTCAGGAGCAGAACGGCTCGCACATCTGCGAAGACCATTTCTATCCTGAGATTATCAATCCCGTTACACTGGAGTCTCTGCCCAACGGACAGAGCGGCGAGTTGGTGTTCACCACCCTGACCAAGGAGGGTATGCCACTGCTACGCTACCGCACGCGCGACCTCTGCTCGCTGATGACTGGAGAGTGTGGCTGCGGACGCACGAGCATCCGCATGAGCCGAATTGAGGGCCGTTCCGATGACATGCTCATCATTCGTGGTATCAATGTCTTCCCATCGCAGGTGGAGAGCGTGGTACTCTCTATGCCCGAGTTTGCTCCGCGCTATCTGCTTGTCGTCGATCGTGTCAACAACCTCGACACTCTGCAAGTTCAGGTGGAACTCCGCCAGGAGTACTTCACCGCCACGTTCGATACGCCTGCCGCCATCGATGAACTGGAGAAGAAACTTGCTGCCAAGCTCAAGAGTGTGCTCAGCATTGCCGCCAAGGTACAACTCAAGGCGCCCAACACCATCGAGCGCAGCCAAGGCAAGAGTGCCCACATCATTGACAAACGAAAACTCTAAACCATATCCTATACCATGTATTCAAATTATTTAAATCCCGAATTGGAGACAATGTTCCGCGAGCAGCTTGAGGCACTCCAGCTCGAACGCTTGCAGAAGACCGTGCGTCACTGCATGAACAATGAATTCTATCGCAAGAAATTTGCGGAGGCCGGCATCACGCCCGACGATATCAAGTCGTTGGCCGATGTACGCCGCCTGCCCTTCACTACTAAACAGGATCTGCGCGAGACTTATCCCTTCGGTATGAGTTGCGTACCTATGAGGGATTGCGTGCGTCTTCACTCATCCAGTGGAACGACGGGCAATCCCACCGTCATCCTGCACACGAAGAAGGACCTCGATGAGTGGGCCAACCAGGTGGCACGTAACCTGTGGATGGTAGGCCTGCGACCCGACGACGTGTTCCAGAACTCCAGCGGTTATGGCATGTTCACGGGCGGTCTGGGCTTTCAGTACGGTGCCGAAAAGCTGGGTATGCTGACCGTCCCTGCTGCTGCTGGTAACTCCCTACGTCAGATTAAGTTTATCAAGGACTTTGGCACTACAGCCATCCACGCTGTCCCGTCGTACATCACTCGCCTCTACGAGGTAATGAAGGAGCAGGGCGTTGATCCGCGCCGCGATACCAAGCTGAAGGTGCTGGCTATCGGTGCCGAGCCTCACAGCGAAGAGCAGCGCCAGCGCATCGAAGAGATGATGGGCGTGAAGGCCTACAACTCCTTCGGCATGTCGGAGATGTGCGGCCCGGGCGTCGGCTTCGAATGTCCCGAGCAGAACGGCATGCACTTCTGGGAGGACTACTACATCGTGGAGATAGTTAATCCCGACACGCTGGAGCCCGTACCAGACGGCGAGATTGGCGAGCTCGTGCTCACAACCCTCTGCCGTGAGGCAATGCCCCTGTTGCGCTATCGCACACGTGACCTCACCCGCATCCTGGGCCGTTCATGTCCATGCGGTCGCAACCATGTGCGCCTCGATCGCATGAAGGGCCGCAGCGACGACATGATGGTTCTGCGCGGCGTCAACATTTTCCCCATACAGATAGAGAAGATACTGATGCAGTTTAGCGAACTCGCTAACAACTACCTCATCACGCTCACTACTGACGAAGAGAACGACAACATGACTGTAGAAGTCGAGTTGGCTCACTCCACCGACGACTACGCCAAGCTGCAGGCGTTGGAGAAAGAAATACGCCGCCGTCTCAAGGACGAGATACTCCTCACGCCCATCATCAAGCTCGTGCCTCTCGGCTCACTGCCCGTCAGTGAAGGCAAGGCCGTCCGTGTCGTGGACAAACGTAAAGTATATCAGTAAACCGTAAAACGTTAAACTCCTTAAACTTTATATAATATGACAATCCATCAACTATCCATTTTCATTGAGAACCGTTCCGGTACACTCATCAAGGTTCTCGAAGCCCTGAAGGAAGCAAACATTCAGATTATTGCCTCTACCATTGCCGACACGGCAGAGTATGGAATCCTTCGCATCGTATGTGCAGAGCCGTTGCGAGCCTGCGAGGAGCTGAAGAAGGCCGGCATCGCCGTAGCCATCTCCGACGTCTTCGCCCTGCAGCTCGACAACAAGCCCGGCTGTGCGGCCGATGTCATCAAGCTCTTCAGCGAGGCAGGCATCAGCATCACCTACATCTATACATTCCTGTATGGCGGCAAGGGCATACTCGTCTTCCGCACCGACAATACCGAACTGGCACGCAAGACAATTGCCGATAACAACCTGCCTTTCATAGCCGAGGGCGCCCTCGCCCAGTGGCCATAGTATCCGCGAGGAGTAAGGATCCAAGTTGCCCCACTAGGGGAACGGGATAAGCAATCGGCTCTCACTCTAACACGGAGTGGGGGCTTTTTTATTTAGAGTAATAATGAAAAGCAAAAGGAAACGCTACGAGCGGCCTCGGCGGAGGTGTTTAAACGTTTTTCCGAAAAAGTTATTGCCCTTTCAAAAAGAATATGTACCTTTGTCCTCAGAAATTCCGATTATTATTAAATGACATTATTATGGGCAAAAGAAACGTTTTGGTGGCACTGCTCCTGATAATTGCTGGCATGCAGACTGCATTTGCGCAAAAGATTATACTCTATAAGTCAAACGGTGAGACCATTAAATGTGATGTC
Organism: Bacteroidaceae bacterium; assembly: GCA_017645845.1. Lineage (GTDB taxonomy): Bacteria > Bacteroidota > Bacteroidia > Bacteroidales > Bacteroidaceae > Physcousia. The sequence continues at coordinate 909 of JAGCNQ010000100.1, read as the reverse complement.
TCGGAGTTGGATAGTATCGTATTTCTTGAGAAGGACCCAATTGTCATAGAAAACCACGAATGGGTTGACCTCGGACTGCCAAGCGGTACTCTGTGGGCGACATGCAATATCGGTTCGAGCTGTCCCGAGGAATATGGAGACTACTTTTCCTGGGGCGAAACAGAGCCGAAGGCCGTCTATGATACGGGTCACTACAAGTTCAACAAAGGTTCTGGCAAGATGACGAAATACTGTACTATCAGTAGCTATGGCTTAAACGGCTTTACGGATGGATTGACCGAACTGGAGCCAATGGACGATGCCGCTACCGCAAACTGGGGCAGCGAATGGCAGATGCCAAGCTTTGCCCAGATGCAGGAACTCATCAATACTCAGTTCACCACCTCAATGTGGACAACAATAAATGGCTTTATCGGCAGGAAGATAATGAGCAAACAGAACGATAATTGGATTTTCATTCCTGCCTCAGGCTATTGCGAAAGCGTGATGCTATACAGAGAAGGAAGCTATGGCTCTTGTTGGACTCGCTCCCTCATAGAGAGTTCTCCAAACAATGCTTACGATTGGGGTTTCACCTATAATAGCATCGACTGGGGTGTCGACCGCAGATATATAGGCTTGAATGTTCGGCCTGTACGTATTGAAAAGATTCAGCGCATTATTGTTACTGAGGTAATATTGAGTGAAGTGACACTCCATCTCCTGTCTGGTGAGTCAAAGGGTATTACTGCAACTGTACTGCCATTGGATGCTTATTTCCCTGTCGTAACATGGGAAAGCAGTGATGAAAGTGTAGCTCAGGTTGACAGCGAGGGCTTGGTTACGGCCTTCTTTCCAGGCACTTGTACCATCACTTGTCGGGCTGCAGATGGCAGTGGTGTGAAGGCCGAGTGCCAGGTGACTGTAGAG